>DEBW01000033.1:3589-12822 GCA_002348905.1 Ruminococcus flavefaciens
TAAAAATGACTTTTTCGACAAGCAAAAAGGGCGCATTGTGCGCCCTTTGTTTTTTACTTATTTTCAAGAGCAGCAGCTCTTGCCTTGATGTACTGTTCAAGGTAGTCGATAGTTTTTTCGATACCGAGACGGCTGCTGTTGATAGATAGGTCGTAAAGACGGGAATCGCCCCAGTGCAGACCAACGTGGTAGTTATGGTAGCGCTTTCTCTTCTTGTCTTTTTTCTCGATGAAGCTCTTTGCATCGTGCTCGTTCATCTCGTAGATCTCCATGACACGCTTTATCTTAGCGTCCATATCGCCGAGGATGAACAGTGATACAAGACCAGGGAACTGCTTGAGCTTTGTCTCTGAGCAGCGTCCTACAACAACGAAGGATTCACCGCTCTCAGCTCTTTTCTGAATGAAGTCGAACTGCATTTCAGCGATATTGTCCTCGATGGAGTTGCTGAAACCTCTTACTCGTCTTGACATAAGGCGAGAGTTAGGAGCTTCATTGAGCTTTTCTATCTCCTCAGGAGACATACCGGTCTTATTAGCAATTTCAGTAATAAGGTGACGGTCATAGAGCTGGATGTTGAATCTTTTTGCGAGTTCCTCAGCGATAACACGTCCGCCGCTGCCGAACTCTCTTCCGACTGATATGATAAGCTGTGCCATGATAGATCCTCCTTTGGTATTATAAGTATCTTACGAATATATAAACAGTTGAAAGTGCGAGAACGATAACTGTTGCAGGAGCAAGCTTTGCGCAGTATCTGCCCCAGCTGATCGGGTAGCCGTTCTTTGCAGCTACAGAAGTACCGACAACGTTTGCAGATGCGCCGATAGGAGTTGCGCTTCCGCCGATATCAGTACCGATAGAGAGTGCCCATGCGAGTGTGTTCGGATCAGCACCGCTTGCTACAACTATCGGAGCAAGGCTCTGAATGATAGGAACCATTGTTGCAGCGAATGGGATATTGTCAACGAATGCACTTGCGATAGCTGAGAGCCAGAGTATGATAGCTACCATGAGCATGATGTTTCCGCCGGAAATATCGCTGATAAAGTCTGCGATATACTTGAGTATTCCTGTTTCTTCAAGTCCGCATACAACGATAAAGAGACCGATGAAGAAGAGGAGAGTCTTATAGTCTACCTTCTTGAGAAGCTCAACAGCGTCCTTAGCGTTTGCGATAAGGGTGATAACAGCTATGAATGTACCGATAGAAGCAACGGTAAGGTGTGTCATTGAGTGGGTAACGAGGAGAACTACAGCAATACCGAAGATGATGCTGCTGATAACGAAGTCCTTCTTGTTAGTGATAGCCTCAGAAGGTGCAGGGAATTTTGACATATCAACAGGAGCGGCATTCTTGTCAACGAGTTCCTTTCTGAAAGCAAAATAGAAGAAGATTATGCAGAAAACAAGGCATATACCTGCAATTGCACCTGTATTCATAAGGAAGTCGAAGAATGAGAAGCCCATTGAAGTACCAACGATGATGTTCGGCGGGTCACCGCACATTGTAGCAGAACCGCCAAGGTTAGCGCAGAATATCTCTGAGAGTATCATCGGGATAGGGTTGAATTTAAGGAGCTGTGCAAGCTCAACTGTAACAGCTGCAAGGAACATGATAACAGTGATACTGTCAATGAACATTGAGAGTACAGCGGACATTACCATAAAAGTAATGAATATCGGGATAGTCTTGCACTTTACAAGGAAAGCTATCCTCATGCAGAGCCAGCGGAAGAATCCGGCTTTCGCCATACCTTCTACCATTACCATCATACCAGCGATGAATACGATAGTAGCCCAGTTGATACCTTTGCTTTCACTTTCAGTGACCTGATACCAGAATTCCTTGGTAGCAAATCCTTTGATAGCTAAGGTGTTCCATACCGCAGTACCGCTTCTCATGCATATACCGAATACCACTACAAGAGTAAGCGCACCGCAGCCGAGTGTGACATAATGCCGCTCTATCTTATCGAGTACGATGAGTATGAACATCGCAACGAAGATGACAACGGCAAATATCTGTGCTGCCAACATAAAATATACCTCCGTCCGGACGTTTAAAGCGTCCTTATTTTTTCGTTTCCTATTTATATAATAAAAAAACGAACCAAAACGAATTATAGCACAATTGGCAGACTAATTCAAGACAAAATCACATTAAAGTAAAATTTCTGCATATGAGAGTGTACGTTCCTTATACAGGGATATATTTTGTGCATTTTGCAATAAACCAACAGCTAAAATATATATGGCTATACATATTATTTATGTCTGTTGATTTTACTTTTTATGTGTGTTATAATGTGAGAGTTAATACATGAAAAGGGGATTTTTATTATGATGTATTTATTTCTTGTTGTGGGATTCATATTGCTTATAAAAGGAGCAGATTTCTTTGTTGACGGCAGTTCTGCTGCTGCAAAGATGCTGAAAGTCCCGTCGATAATAATCGGCATGACTATAGTTGCAATGGGTACGAGCCTTCCTGAGACTTCTGTAAGCGTCAGCGCAGCACTTGCAGGAAAGAATGAACTTGCTATAAGCAATGTCGTAGGCTCTAACATATTTAACCTTATGGTTGTTTGCGGAGCGTGTGCAGTTTTGTGTCCATTGTCTATCAGCCGTGATGCACTGAAACGTGATTTTCCGTTTTCTATAGCCTGTGCAGGTGTGCTTATGCTTTTTGGCGGACTTGGAATGGTTCTCGGACATATCGACGGTGTATTGCTGCTGGCGATATTTGCTGGATTCCTTTACATTATGGTAAGGTCTGCGATAAAAGCCCGTGATGAAGCAGGGGAGAACGATGAAGAAGAATATAAGTCAATGCCTGTATGGAAGATACTGCTTTGCATAGCAGGCGGCAGCGCAGCCATTGCTTTAGGCGGCAAAATGGTTGTTTCCGGAGCTTCTGATATCGCAAGAGCTTTCGGTATGTCTGAAAATATGATAGGAATGACTATTGTTGCACTTGGTACAAGTCTTCCTGAACTTGTTACATCTATCGTAGCTGCAAAAAAGAATGATGTTGATATGGCATTAGGAAATGTTATAGGCTCAAATATATTTAATATCCTGTTTGTTCTTGGCATAGCCGCTTCGATATCACCTGTGGCATACACAAGGGAGAACATTATTGATTCTGCTGTGCTTATCCTCATGAGTGGACTTGTTATGCTGTTCTGCCTTAAAAGCAGGAAGCTCGTCCGCTGGCAGGGCGCTGTGATGCTGCTCCTCTACGCAGGATTTACGACATACGTTATCATGAGATAAAAAAAGGACGGTCGCATGACCGCCCTTTTGACTGGAATAATCAGCCGTTTATCTTTTCATTGATAGCCTTTACAAGCTCGTCTGCATCTACGCCGTGTACAGCAGCAGCTTCTTCGATAGTCTCATTCTGAGATGCAGGACATCCAAGACAGTGCATACCGATGCTGAGAAGTATCGGAGCTACATCTGCGTTTATCATGAGAAGTTCGCCTATTTTTGTATTCTTTGTGATCTGATCAGCCATTGTTTTTACCTCCGGTAAAGTGAAATATTTTCCGCAGCTTGACAATTGTCCAAGTTGCTGATATAATAATAGCATACAAGTCTGACATTTGTCAAGGATATTCGCACAACTTTTACAAAAGGAGACGGTTTGTCAATGTATCGGGGAAGCAACAAAACAGCCCTTCTCTCTCAGAAGCTTATCGGCGATGCCATGCTGAGACTGCTGGAGACTCATACCTTTGCCGAAATAAGCATCAGTGACCTTTGCAGAGAAGCTGAAGTTTCAAGGCAGACTTTCTATTCGCTGTTCGGCTCAAAGGAAAATGTCATAACCTATTCGCTGAGAAGCAGCTTTTGCTTCACTCCGGAACACAGCACTGAGAAATGCCGCTCGGCTAATTTTCATCTGTTCTGTAGGAATTACAGCATATACATCATCGAACACAGACATCTTCTGGAACTTCTTGTCAAAAATGAAATGATGCACTTCCTGTTTGATGTACAGTATCAGTCTTTCATGGAATGCAAAGACTTTTTCGGTGACATTACCGGAGATAACAGGGTATTCCTCGTTGATTTCATCGCCGGAGGAATGAACGGCATCGCTAAAAATTATGTTCTCACCGGCTGCAAGGCTGACGAGATATACCTCGAAAAGCTGATGTACAAGCTTTTCGGCGGACTCTATTTCACCCACGATTACAAGTAAAGGAGTTAAAAATGGTACTGCAAAAGGTTGAATACACTGACGCTGAGATTCTTTGGAAAATGCAGGTAGCTGCTTTTTCTGAGCTTCTTGACCGCTATCATGATTATGCAACAAGTCCGGCAAACGAGTCGCTTGACAGAATTCTTATACGTTTGGCTCAGCCTTCAACTTACTACTACTTTATTATTGACAATGGAGAAAAAGTCGGTGCAATACGTGTCGAGGACATGAAGGACGGTTCACGCAAGAGGATATCGCCTATATTTATACTCAAAGAGTACCGTGGCAAGGGACTTGCTCAGGCTGCGATAACTGCTGTCGAGAAGATACACGGCTCAACTCACTGGAAGCTTGATACAATTTTACAGGAGAAGGGAAACTGTCACCTGTATGAGAAAATGGGCTACCACCGTACCGGAAAAATGGAAATGATAAATGATAGAATGACTATAGTTGACTACGAAAAGGAATGAAATACCGCTGCCATTTGTATTGACAATGGCAGTTTTTTATTTTATAATATATTTGAACTATTTTTAGGATGTGATTCGATGAAAAAACGCTACTCTATACCGCTTATACTTATTGCTGCATCTGCTCTGCTTACTGCTGCCGGCAGACTTTCAAACTCTTTCGCAGATTTCTACTCTGACCATATCTTTCACTATATCTCCGTACCATATGCCTTTTTAAGCGGACTTCTGCCGTTTTCACTTGGCGAGATGCTTGTGGTAGCCGGACTTCTGCTTGTCTTTGTCGGAGTGCCGGTATTGATATTACTGCTCATTTTCAGAAAGAAAAAACGCCGTGAAACTGCTTTCGGAGCTTTGGCACTTTCTCTTTGGGTGCTTGCATTCGTGCTTGTCACTGAGTCTCTGAACTGCTTCACCCTCTATGGCTGTACACGCTTTTCACAGCGGTATTTCAGCGCTTCTGAGCATAACAACAAGGAGCTTGTTCAGCTCTACTCCATGCTTATAGACGAAGCCAACGGTCTTGCAAAGCAAGTGCCAAGAGACGAAAACGACAGATTCACGCTGACTATCGACTGCGATGCCGAGTGCAAAAAGGCAATGAAAAAAGCCGCAGATATATATCCGCAGCTCAAAGGTTATTATCCTGATCCTAAGCCTATAGCTTTTTCGTATTTCATGAGCCAGACCGGTACTGCCGGTATGTACTTCCCGTTCTCTATGGAGTCAACATATAACGGGGATATGGTCGCTGAGGTCAAGCCAAGCGTCATATGTCACGAGTACGCTCACCTCAAAGGCTTTATGCAGGAGGACGAGGCTAACTTCATATCATTCATTGCAACTCAGGGCAGCGATAACGCAGAGGTGCGCTACAGCGGATGCCTTGATGCGCTGGAGTACGTACATAATCAGATATACCGCAACAAAGTGCAGTCAGGATATGAACTGTCCGAGCAAATCTCTCCGCAGGTGAAAAACGACTGGTTCAGATTCCTGCCAGACAACTACTGGGAGGAGAATCAGGACAAGGAGATATTATCCACTGATACCGTAGGTTCGGTTTCAGAGTCAGTAGCGGACAGCAGCATGAAACTGAACGGTGTCGAGGACGGAACTGCAAGCTATTCAAGAATGGTCAATCTCCTGCTTGACTACTACTTTCCGGCAGTTTCATCCTCTGATTGAATAGATTTACTGAAAGTTATGTCAAAGCCTGAAGAGCTGTTCGCCGTGAACGGGATCGAACTTTCTTAGCTGCATTTTACCGCCGGATATTTCGAGGACTTTTCCATCATCGTCCTTGGCAGGGGAGAGCGTGAAAAGACCGTCATGGCGGTGAGCAGCGTAGAATATCATGTCAGTGACGTTTACTTTTGACTCAGGCGACGGGTTTACTCCGTGGAGGATTATTCCCTTTTCAGTCACCTTTATCGTCAGCGGAGCAGTACCCTTCATAAGGCGGCATCCGGAATTGTTGGTCAGGAAATGAGCCTCTCTTTCGGGAGTTGTAAGGTCTTCATAAAAGCGTATGAGGAATTTGACAAGTATTCTCTCTGTACGCAGAAGATGCTCTTTTACGGCTTCGAGAGGAGTTGACTGTACAGCAGTAAGTCCGCCGGCTGTTTCGAGAGCTATCCTGTTGAGGTCATCAGCGAAGGTTTCACGGTTCTCGAAAAGGTCGGGAAGCTTTTCGGGGAGCTGTTCAGGTACGAGTTCGGGATATATAGCCTCTGCGAGGTCTTCATAAGCCTTGTGGAATTTTCTTCCTGTTGAGAAGTAAGTCATTGAAGCTGTATGAGGAAGACAGCACATATCCGAAAGCATATGCACGGCTCTGCCGAGGAATTTACCGCACATATCCATATATCCGGCTCTCTGCATGGTGAGAGCCATAGTGTAGTCCTCCTCAAACATAGTACGTGCGCTTTTGCAGAAATGCTTTACGCCGTTGCGGTAGTAGCCGTTTACCGGCGAAAGCTCCTTGCCGTTTACACTGAGAGCGCAGTAATAGTGTCTGCCCATGCCGTTTTCGTAGTCGCCTTTTTTGTCGGGGCGTTTAGCGTATGGCATGAGGTTTTTCATGATAGGTGCAAAGAAGTCCTCAGTTTCAGGGATAAGTTTTTTGAGTATGATGAGTGAACGCAGGAGAAGTGTTCTGTGGACGCATCTTGGCTCGGAGTTCCTTTCTGATAAGTATATCTTTGCGAGTTCTCGCAGTTCTTTTGCAGAAGCACTGACGGCTTTCATAGCAAAACTCCTTCCTTGTGCATTATAAGATCATTTTACGCTGAATTTTGAAACGCAGATAGCGTAAAGCTCTGCGGCAGCTTCGTCAGCATCAGCCTTGCCGTAGAGGACAAGGTTGCAGGCATCGTTATAGGCGTTGATGAGATTCGTGTTTTCAAGCAGAGGAGACATCTCCTTGATATTATCATTGCTGTCCATAAGCTCAGAAGCCTCATATTGCAGACCGTTTAGCTGACCTGCATCGTCAAGATATTTCCGTGCTGACTTGCTTATAGGTATGCCTTTTTCAACTCCCTGGAGCAGGGCATTTTCCCTGTCGTTCAGGAGAAAATCCATAAGCAGGGCGGCTTCTCTCGGATGCTCGGTATTCTTGCTCATGGCGTAGAGAGTAGCAGGCTTTTCATACCAGCCTTCACCACTGGCTGAATCTTCAAATGCCGGATAATCTGCGACGACTATTTCGTTATCTCTTTTCAGCAGCTTTGAATAGTAGTTCATGGCATCGCTTACCCATGCGACTGTACCGGCGTAAGTGCCGTTTTCGATACCAGTCTTTGTGAAGTCCTCTATTTTAGGGATGACTTTTTCATTTGCCATTTTAACGTAGAACTCTATCATTATTTTCAGCTCATCTTCACCGAAAG
The DNA here is from genome assembly GCA_002348905.1 of Ruminococcus flavefaciens. Taxonomy (GTDB): domain Bacteria; phylum Bacillota; class Clostridia; order Oscillospirales; family Ruminococcaceae; genus Ruminococcus; species Ruminococcus flavefaciens_O. The sequence goes on from DEBW01000033.1 coordinate 11,170, forward strand.
CGATATTTCCTTCTTCATCGAGAAATGTCTTTCCGGTGAGCTGTTCAGTGTAGGCTATCGACATGAGCATGACGGACTTTGAAACGCCTGCAATAGGGTAGATACCGTCCTTGCTCAGAACTTTTGCAGCCTCGAAATAATCGTCCCATGTTTTCGGGATATCAAGACCGTACTTGTCAAAAATGGTCTTGTTGATGTAGACGGTCTGAGTGTTCATGGCGATAGGCACGGCATTGAGTACGCCGTTTCTTGTGCCGTATTTCAGGACATCTTCCGGAAAATTCGAGAGGTCGATAATGTCCGTTACATTGCTCAGGTCGTAGTAGCCTGTTCCGTCAGGGGAGTATTCATCCAGCCAGCCGACATTTATCTGCATGACATCGGATTCAGTTTCAGATACCATGCGTATACGGCTTCTTGCTTCATATCCTGACCATTCAGAGTAGCTGCACTTTACCTTTATATTAGGGTGAGCTTCCTGAAAAAGCTGGACAGCTTCAAGAGTATATTCTGTACGTGTGTCGTTTCCCCACCATGAGAGAGTTATCTCTATCTGCTCATTCTGAGAGTGTACGACCTGTTCATGTTTGCAGCCGCACTGGAATAACATGAGAATTGCGGCTGCGGAGGCGATCATCTTGCGGGATGTTTTCATTTGTCAGCCACCTCCTTGGACATATCAGAATTGTAGAACGTATAAGTGTCCTTGCCGGCTTTTTTGGATATGTACAGAGCATTGTCAGAGGCGGAGAAAAGCTCCTCGAAATTTCTGCCGTCCATAGGGTAGAAAGAAACGCCTATGCTTGCAGATATCTTATACTTTCCGTCATCGCCGGTATAATTGCTGTTGAATGCTTTGCAGAGAGCTTCACACTTTGCTTTTACGTAGGCGGTGTAATCAGTTCCTTCATCGGGCTTGCTGTTTACGAGTACGCCGAATTCATCACCGCCGATGCGTCCTATGAAGTCCTCGGACGAGAATTCCGCACGGAGTATACTTCCGGTCTTGGCGAGGACTTTGTCGCCGTATGCGTGACCGAGAGTATCGTTTACGCCCTTGAAATTATCAAGGTCAAGCAGTATGAGAGCGTGTTCCTCCGGTTCAGAAGATGATACAAGGCGGTTTGCAGTACATTCGTTGAATGACTGCTTGTTGAGTATACCTGTTAGCTGGTCGTTGTTTGCTCTTGTGTCGAGGAGCATGACAGCCTGACTGACGGGTTTTGTGAGGTGTATCGACATCACAGTTCCTATGAGCAGAGCAATGATAGCAGATATTAATCCGGTCATGTGGATGTATACGCTCATCTCATTCTTTTCGCTGAGTATGACCTTTGTAGGTATGGAACATACCACGTACCATTCGTCACCGCATGAATTTACAGACACGAGATAATCATCATCCATTACAGATGCTGAGGATTTGTCCTTGATGCGTGAGTATATTTCATCGGGCAGGAACATACCTATCTCGTCTTTTTCGTTGGAGTAGATGATATTATATGTTGAGTTTACAAGGCGTATATCCATATCGCTGAGAGTTTCCGGATTGTCGAAAACGACGTCCAGCTCGTCTGTGTAGAATGACAGGACAAGAACAGCGTTGTCGTGAACACGCTTTGCATAGTATATTCTTTTGTAGTTGTTCTTATA
>DEBW01000033.1:12847-16118 GCA_002348905.1 Ruminococcus flavefaciens
TGTTCTTATAACCGGCAGCCCAGCCGTCTTTTGTACGTGGACGGGCAGCCATAGCATCAAGTTCGTCAAAGAGCTTGTCGCCAAAGAGAGAAATTGTGCCATTGGATATCTTTCCGACTGTACTGTTGTCACGGTAGACTATACCGTAATCGAGAAAGTTATCCATAGTACAGAGGCTATATAGCCTGTCGGTAATGAATTTTTCAGTGTTTACGGCTTCGTATTCATCGTTTTCCGGATCGGTGGCATCATATTTGTATGCGGCTTCTTCACCGAAAGCGAGAGCGCCGATAGTCTCCATGCGTGAGAGGTAGCTGTCCATATTGAGCTTCATCTGCACGTTGAGAGATGATGACATTGATATGACTTTTTCCTGCATAGCGTCGTCAGTTTTCTTGACGGCGAGAGCAGTTACAAAAAATATTGCGAGGACGATTATTGCAGCGTTTCCAAAGACCATATATAACAGAGGTTTGCGGATTTTTTGTATGCTTGGTTTATTTAAATAACGCAGTTTCATTCTGATCCCCCTCAAAATTTTTTATATTTTATTATAACATTTTTTAATACAAAAATCAATATCTATATTATAAATTAAGTAAACAGTATATTATTTTTGTTTTTTACAAATACACGAAAAATACATTATATTATGTAACTTTAAGCATGAGAAATGTCACAATATTACAATTTCAACCGAAAAAATTACCATAATGCACAATTTTTTCTACAAGATATTCAAATTGTACACCATTTCTTCATTTTTTAGGTTGCTAATATGTTACCAAAAATGTAAAATTATATTAATAGATTTTTAATATCTAGGGAGAAATAAGGAGGGTATAATCATGAATGTTTTTAAACGTGCAGTATCCGGTGCGGTTCTTTCAGCCGTTGCCGCAATGTCTGTAGGAACTGTCGTGCCTCAGGTACGCAATTCTTACGTTCCGCTTGAAGCTCAGGCAGCTACAGCTATCAACAACCCTGTTATCTGGTCAGATGTACCTGATGACGATGTTATCCGTGTAGGCGATACCTATTATATGGTAAGCACTACTATGTATTTCAGTCCGGGTGCGCCTATCATGAAGTCGAATGATCTCGTTTCATGGGAGATTTGCGGCTATGTTTACGACAGACTCGCAGAGGGCGATGTTCAGAACCTTACTAACGGTAAACATGACTACTCACACGGTCAGTGGGCTGCAAGTTTACGCTATAACGAAAAAAACGGAAAATTCTATGTTTTCTTCGGAAGCTATGGCACAGGCAAGTCCTACATCTACTCTACCGATGATATCGAAAACGGTGAGTGGACAAGATCAGAAGTGAACGGTATGTACCATGATGCTTCTATCCTTTTCGATGACGACGGCAGAAACTACCTCGTTTACGGAGCAGGCGGTACTTGTAATATCAAGGAGTTCAACTCTGAGATGACAGGCTTCAAACAGGGCGGTGCTGAGAAGCAGCTTTTCAAGACCACATTCAACAACCTTGCTGGTGAAGGCTGGCATATCCAGAAGATAAACGGCTACTACTATATATTTGGTATCGCATGGCCGTCAGGTCACGGCAGACTCGAATTCTGTTACCGTTCAAAGCAGCTTCTCGGAAACTATGAATGGAAAACTGTGCTCGAATCCGGCTTAGGCTCTTACGGAAGCGGCTGCGCTCAGGGCGGTATAGTTGATACACCTGACGGCAAGTGGTACGGTATGCTGTTCCAGGATCACGGTTCTGTAGGACGTATCCCTGTCCTTGTTCCTGTAACATGGCAGAACGACTGGCCGATGATGGGCGTTAACGGCAAAGCTCCTATAAGCATTGGTATCACCGGTGAGGGTACTGACCTTGCAGGTGATGACAGCTTTGACTATACCGAGAACAAGCTCGCTCTCGAATGGCAGTGGAACCATAACCCTGACAACTCTGCATGGTCTGTTACTGAGCGTGAGGGCTACCTCAGACTTAAAAACAAGACTATCGCTTCACATCTTCTCAATGCAAGAAATACTCTCACTATGCGTACTGAGGGACCGGCTTGCAGCAGCTATATCAAGCTTGATACCAAGGGTATGAAAGCTGGCGACTATGCAGGTCTTTCAGCATTCCAGCTCAATTATGGCTGTATCGGCGTTCATGTCAACGATGACGGCTCAAAGAAGATATATATGTCCAAGAACGGCGGAAACGAGGTCGGAAACAGTTCCAACAAGATAATCGCTGAGCAGAATATGACCGGCGATGAGGTATATCTCAAGGTTGACTTCAAGTTCGCTAATGTCGGCTCAGACAAGAGCTCCTCTAACAATATCGACAAGGCTAACTTCTTCTACTCATATGACGGCGAGAACTGGACTAAGCTCGGTGAAGAACTCAGCATGACCTATGACCTCAAACTCTTCACAGGCTACAGAAGCGGTATTTTCAGCTATCCTACAAAGACTACAGGCGGTTACGCTGATATCGACTTCTTTGAGTACGAGCGCACAAACTGGAACGGCTCTACCGGTTCAAAAACTCTCACAGGACAGATAAACAATGCTGGTCCGGATGAGAACGGCTACTTCTTCCACAATACCTTCGAGAAAGGTACTGAATCATGGTCGGGCAGAGGCAGCGCTTCTGTTGAAAAGAGCGGTAAATCCAGCTTCGAGGGAAGCAACGCTCTCTACTGCTCAAACAGAGAAGCTTCATGGAACGGTGCTTTACGCAGACTTGGCTCATCTTTCAAGGCTGGTCAGGAATACAGCTTCAGCGTAAACGTTAAGTACGATGAGGGCACAAATGCTTCTGAACTGTTCTATCTCACTCTCCAGTACGACGATGCCAACGGCGAGACTACTTACGACAAGATAGCTAAGGGCGAAGCCGGAAAGGGCGACTGGTTCCAGCTTTCAAATACAAACTACAAGCTCCCTGAGGGCTCTTCCAACTACTATTTCTACGTTGAGACAGATAACACAACTACAAGCTTCTACGTTGATGATGTTGTCGGTGCTGAGGCTGGTGTCAAGATAGACGGCGCTAAGCCTGCTGAAATAGTGACTACAACAACTACTGCACCTGCTGTTACAACTACCAAGACTACAGCAATTCCTGCCGTAACAACTACTGCTCCTTCATCTGATGTGGTATACGGTGATGCTAACCTTGACGGCAAGGTAACTGTTGCTGATGCAGTCGCTATCCTCCAGTACCTCGGAAACAAGGACAAGTACAAGCTTGATTCACAGGCTCTCAGCAACGCTGACGTTTTCATGAGAGG
>DEBW01000199.1:0-1088 GCA_002348905.1 Ruminococcus flavefaciens
TATATTTTTTTGTCTCTATTTATTGATTTTTCAAGATGCACTCGCAGTATTTAACTGCGAAGTTTGAGCAGGTAACTGAAAAGAGATGCCTTTTAAGAGAAGCATCGCTTTTGATGAATGTTAAATTAAGGCTGTTCTGAATTTATATCCATTTATGAACGCTACTACAGTTGTATGAATCCACAATTGTTGAGGTTTTACTAACCTATAAATTTACACTATGAGTTCAAATAAAATGTTTTCTTAAATCGTTCGGTGAATTCCGTTCGCACAAGTGTTGTGTATTGATCCTTGCTGTAAAAGCAAGGATTTTTTATTGTGGAAATATCTTGAAATTTTTGTTAGTATATGCTATAATAAAATAGCAAGTTTGTCGTTACTAACAAATTATACGAGATTAAAATCTTTTTAATAGAATCGCTCAGATAAATGAAACATAAATAAGGTTGTGAACAAATATGCAGAAATATACCGGCAAATACTGGTGTGTTCTTGCGCCACTCGTGAAAAAGTCGCTGAAAAAGCACTACGGCAAGTCGTTTGCGGCAGGTACAATGAAAAAAGCGAAGACAGAATATGNNACTGAACAGCTTTGCAAGACGAGAGGGACTCCTTGAAGTGCTGACTGTTATATGTGATATGGATTTTCTGACCGCCGGTCTGATGCACGCAAAACTGCACCGTGAGAATACACTTACAGACGGCGGAAAAATATGCGATTACTGCCACGACAAGCTGATCAATCTTTCACGTTAGGAGGACAATCATATGAAATTCAATGAACAGGACAAGGTGGTAAAAGCGCCAGATGCGCTGAATAATCCATTGTATAAGCTTACAAAGGCGGTCGTGAAGGCAGCAAAAATCAAGGACAGCCTTGTCGGTACAAAGGACGAAGTCCTTGCAAAAGCAGCGAAAATGAATGCGAAGAATAGACATTTCGTTATGCCGGATGACAGCAAGGCGCATTACATAGATCATCTTATACAAGGGCAATATCACTGCCTTGAAATTGATATCGAAAAGAAAAGGCATAATAAAGCAATTTTGTTTGTATTCGGCGGCGGAATGATACTCGGCTCGGATAA
>DEBW01000199.1:1132-8964 GCA_002348905.1 Ruminococcus flavefaciens
AGATTGCAGAAATCACAAACGCTGATGTGTGGTTTCCATATTATCCGCTTTGCCACGAACATGATATACTTGAAAATGTGCAGATGATATATGAATGCTATGCGAAAATGCTCACATTCTATAAGTCTAAAAACATCGTATTTCTCGGCTTTTCATCAGGTGGTGCGCTGATACTTGACCTTATTACATATATCAATGAGCTGAATGACAATGGTGATACTATTCCGATGCCTGGAATGCTGATACCGGTTTCACCAGGCAGTGTTCCAGTTACAGAAGACGAAAAAGCGGCTATAAAATCACTTGACAAGAGGGATATTATGATTCCTGCCGAGTATATGTATACCGCTCATGACATTATGTGTCACGGCAGAGATATACCTGAAATATACCTTGCAACGGCACATGGAGACTTCCGCAATGCACCCGTGACGCATTTCTATTACGGCACCGCTGAAACGCTGTACGCCTTTGCGCCGAGCTATGCGGAGAGTTACCGAAAAGCAGGTGCGAAGTGTGTCATTCATGTCGGAAATGGTATGCATCATTGCTATGCACTGCAATACTTCATTCCCGGCTGCAAGCCTGCATTTGATGAGGTGATGCGTCTGATACAAAACTACTTCAAAAAGGAGAGACGAACATGATAATGGAAAACAAATGGAATATGAAAAACGCTTTGTGGATGCTGCTTTATGCTGTCCTTTATGTTGTGCTGTCGTTCATAGTCTGCGTGTTAGGTTCCATACATCCGATTTTCTTCGTCTGCTATCAGATTACAGCGGGATTACTTGTAACAGGCGTAGCAGCAAAAGCATTTGATAAGATCAGAGCATTTGGTGTTGCCTGCTGTTTGTCACTTGGAATGCTTATTACTTTCTTTGCGATGCAGGACGCAAATCTGTGGCATTGTTTGCCAGTCATAGTTATTGCAGTGCTTGCAGAAATTATTCGTTTAATATCTAAGTATAACGCAACCGGCAATATGATCGCTGCGATTATCATGTCCTTTTCGACCTTCGGCTATTACGGACAGATCTGGTTCAACCGTGATTATACTTACAAGTGTGCCATTGAGGAAATGCCTGTCGGATATGCTGACACCCTTATGAATTGCAGCTCTGCATGGACATTTCCTGTTGTCATTATCGTTGGGATATTTGCTGCTGTGATAAATTACAATATTACAAAAAAGCTATTCAAATTCGACCAATAATAAGGAGCAGAGTATGAGTTTTACAGATAATTTCGGAAATCCGAAGGGACTTCTCGGACGAATGATGCTTGTCAGTATGGATAAGGAGCATCTGCCGATGGCACAGTGGGCGTTGGAGCATATCAGAATACCCGAAAATGGCAAAGTTGCAGATTTAGGCTGCGGCGGCGGTTACAATATAAAGCGAATGCTTGAAATGAGCGCAAAAGCAAAGTTTATAGGACTTGACATTTCTGATGAAAGTGTTAAAAAGGCGCAGAAGGTCAATAAAAATGAGCTTGGCAAGCGTGTGAAGATCATCAAGGGCAGTTCAGAAAAACTGCCGTTCAAGGATAACAGTATAGACCTTATCACCGCTTTTGAAACGGTATTCTTCTGGAAAAAGCCTGAGAAAGCGTTCAGGGAGATTTTTCGTTCACTTGTAAAGGGTGGCTGTTTTGCAGTCATCAACAATTATGGCGATCCGGATGTGGATTGGGAGAAAAAAGTTCCCTGCATGACAAGATACACGGCGGAGCAGATAGCAGAAATGCTGAAGACAGCAGGATTTGAGGATATTTCTGTCAATAAAAAGGAAAACCTGTTCTTGGTAATGGGATATAAACGATAACACAATGAAAGGAAATTCAATATGTATAAAACAACAGTTAAGATCGACGGAATGATGTGCGGAATGTGTGAATCTCATATCAACGATGCAATTCGCAGCAAGATGCTTGTGAAAAAAGTATCCTCTTCCCATAAAAAGGGTGAGACAGTCATAATCAGTGAAAGTGAACTGACCACTGAAATGATAAATGCTGCACTGGATGGTTCGGGTTATACTGTTATGAATGTGACTTGCGAACCGTATGAGAAGAAAGGTTTTTTCAGCAAAAAGTAAAATATGCGTAAAGGAGTATAATTATGAGTGCAAATTATAAGAATTGGGTACCAAACGGAATGATTACGGCATTGACAGCAGGAACTGTGATTTTAGGCACAGGAACAGCAGCCTTGATGTGTGTAAAAACGAATCCAAAGCTGAAAAAGGCAGTTGTCGGAACGGCAGGAGCAGGAACACTTATATGCGGTGCGATGACAGCGTGGAGTATTTATGCACACGGTAAATTCTCATATAACGGCAAACGTCAGCTTTCAAAAGAGATCGTTGAGGGTACTGCCGAATACATCACGCTGCCCGAAGGTGGAATTGGGCTTGATGTCGGTTGCGGAAGCGGAGCGCTCACCATTGCGTGTGCAAAGCGGGATCCTCAGGGCAGAATGATAGGCGTAGACCGCTGGGGCAAGGAATATGCATCGTTCAGTCAGCAGCTTTGCGAGGATAATTCAGAAGCGGAGGGAGTTCAGAATACAGAATTTCATCAAGGCGACGCCTGCAAGCTGGATTATCCTGACGAGTATTTTGATGCGGTTACAAGCAATTATGTTTATCACAACATTACGGGCGTAAATAAACAGGGACTTCTCCGTGAAACACTGCGTGTACTGAAAAAAGGCGGCACATTTGCCATTCATGATATCATGTCAAAAGCTCGCTACGGTGATATGCAGCAGTTTGTCAATGAACTGTATGACGAAGGATATGAGATTGTCGAGCTTATTGATACTACAAACGGTATGTTCATGACAAAGGGCGAAGCCAAAATCCTTGGACTAAGCGGTTCGTCTTTGCTGATAGGAAAGAAGTGAATATGATGCTTCAGGCGTTTATATGCGGTCTGATCTGGTCTGTCATGTGGAGTGTTTATGTATTTCTGATACTGAAATTCTATCCGTTTTCGATGCTGCATGATTATCCGAAAGATATTCAGGCTGCGGCGACCATCGAAAAGCCGTCAAAAGCACAGGAACAAGCCGAAAAACGATTCGGTGCAGCTGGCGGTCTTATCATATTTGGTGTACTCCTCGCATTCGGGCTGCCCCGGTTTCACAGCGAACAGGCTTCATTTTTACAGGTATTGCAATATATCTTCATCGTTGCTATGACATGGAATGTGGTTGATCTGCTTGTCATGGACTGGCTGATCGTATGCACGATTACGCCGGAATGGATAGTCATAAAGGGAACAGGTACAAATTCTGCTGATGAAGCTGTTGACCTTCCACAGACAGGAAATAATTCAATGACAGATCTGCTTATGGTATTAAGTGCGGTTATGTCAGCTGTGATCGGTGTATTTGCTGTTAAGATATCGGGGATAGTTCGCCGCAGGGAAGATAAACAGTAAATTGTGAAATAATATGTTGAAAAGAGCTTATACAATTTTATAGGCTCTTTTTGTTTGAATTGACGAAAATGAGATGAACGTATTGACAATAAAGCTGATATATGATAAGATAACATTGTTACGTAACACTGTTATCTAATGAGGTGAAACTATGGATAATGAAAATGAAAGCCGTGAAAAGCTTATTGTATGTGCAAAAAAAGAGTTTATGGAAAAAGGCTTTGAGAAAGCTTCATTGCGGGCTATAAGCTCTGCGGCAGGTCTTACTACGGGAGCTGTATACTTCTTTTTCAAGGACAAAAACGGTTTGTTCGGCGCTGTTGTAGACGAACCGCTGAAAAGAATTATTAATGCGATAGATCAGCACTTTTCCGAGGATATGGAAACAGATATTGCGGATTTTCAGCATACTTCCGGCGACCATGATGAGTTTGCGGAACTGATGATATCAGCACTCTATGCAGACCGTGAGGCAATGATGATATTGCTTGAAAGGGCATCGGGTTCACACTATGAGGGGATAATCGACCGTTTTGTAGAAATGATCGAGAAGCATAATATTTCGCTTGCAAATAATTATATTGCAGCAGTTCCTGATAAACGGGTGAATGAGTATATGCTTCACTGGTTTTCTCATGTGCAGATAAATGCATTCGTTCATCTGCTGACACACGTTGATGACAAGGAACTTGCAGCAAAGGAGATAAAACCGGTCATGGATATGCTCGTTGAGACATGGCTGAAATATGTTATAGAATAGCAATAAGCAGGGAGAAAAACTCCCTTTGCTTTTGAATAGCAGTTAGTATAGGCTTACAAAGGAGAAAATGACAATGTATCTACAGGTGAAAGATGTAAAGAAAAGTTATGGCAAGGATACAAGCTATATTCAAGTGCTAAAAGGAGTATCCACAGGACTTGAACGAGGACAAATGTGTGTGATTCAGGGTACAAGCGGTTCGGGAAAATCCACGCTTCTTAACTGCATAGGCGGTCTTGATACTATGGATTCGGGTTCGATAACAGTTGACGGAACAGAGATATTCGGAATGAAGCCTGCACAGCTTTCCGATTACCGCCGTGATAATCTCGGATTTATCTTTCAGTTTTATAATCTTGTTCCTAATCTGACTGTGAGGGAGAATATACAGATATGCCAGTATATAGCCGAGAATCCGCTTGATATCGATGAACTCCTCGAAACTCTCGGACTTACCGAGCATCAAAACAAATTCCCTGCACAGCTTTCGGGTGGACAGCAGCAGAGATGTGCAATTGCAAGAGCACTTGTAAAGAATCCCAAGCTTCTTCTCTGCGATGAACCTACGGGAGCGCTGGATTCAAAAACGAGTCGTGATATCCTTGTTCTTCTTGAGAAAATAAACGAAAAATACGGAACAACAATGCTGATAGTCACACATAATAATTCCATAAAAAACATGGTGCATAAAGTTATTATCATAAAGGACGGACTTGTCAAAAAAGAATATGAGAACGAAAAGAGAGTTCCTGCCGCAGAACTGGAGGACTTATAATGGATAAGATACTCAGTAAACGACTTCTGCGTGATTTAAAGGCAAATTTCGGAAGATATCTTGCTTTGCTTCTTCTGATAATAATGGGAATTTATCTTGTGGTTTCGATAGTCGGTTCAGCAGAGATGATAATGCAGGAAACTGAAAATCGCAAGTCAATAAACATGGTGGAGGACGGACAGTTTACCGTTTTTGTACCGCTTTCAGAAGATGATATATCCGAGCTGACAGCAGACGGCACTCAGATAGAGTCTATGTTCTTTCTTGACCTTAAAACAGATGATAACGCAACTCTTCGTATGTTCAGAAACAGGGAGAATATCAATCTCATACAGCTTGATGAGGGCAGACTTGCAGAAAAAAACGGCGAGGCTGTAATTGAAAAGGGCTATGCTTCAGCACATGAACTTCATGTTGGTGACAACATAAAGGCTGGCGGAACAGATTTCACTATTACGGGTGTTGGTTCTGTTCCCGATTACGATATGTGCGTTGCCAATTTCAGTGATACCGCTGTTGAAAGAAGTTCGTTCGGATTGATTTTTACAACTGTTCAACAGTATGATGAATTGAAATCAGCAGGCGGACTTAATGCAGAGGAGTACACCTATGCATACCGTCTCGGAAATACAACGAATGATGAGCTTAAAGATAGAGTTAGAAGTATAAAGATCACACCAGAACAGGTTGAGGATAAATATTTTCGTGAAACTATCGACGAAATACTTGATGAACGCAATGAGATAGAGGACGGTGTAAATGAGCTTAATGACGGCTCAAAGGAAATTTCCGACGGACTTGAAGAATTAAGCAGTCACAGTTCTGATCTGCGTGAATCGGCAGATAAACTGTTTGAGGGATATCTTGCACAGTCAAATTCATCCCTTGCGGCAATGGGACAGAAAATCACCTTAACAGAAGAAAATTATCACGATACCCTTGAAACAATTATAGCAGCAACTCACTCTGAGCAGCTTTCCACACTGATGAAAAGCCTTGATGAAATATACAAGTTCAGAAACGGAATATATGAATATACCGAGGGAGCAGATTCTGTATCTGAAGGTTCGAAAAAGCTTGCAGACGGTGTGAAAGAACTGAAAAATAAAACAGACGAGCTTCTTGACGAGATATTTGAAATTGATATTGAAAACCTTACTTCATTTGTTACTGCCGAAGATAATATCCGTATTGAAGGTGCAGCAGGGGATATGGTAATGGATAAGAATGCAGGACTTATTGCAGGAATTATTATTCTTGCATTGTTTGCCTATGTTATATCTGTATTCGTAGTTCATCAGATCGAACAGGAACAAAGTGTTATAGGTGCTTTATATGCACTTGGCGTGAAGAAGAAAAATCTCATGCTACATTATATAACAATGCCTACGCTTATAGCTTTTATAGCAGGTGCGATAGGAGCAGGGCTTGGATTCTCACCGATAGGAGTAGGTTCACAGGCACAGGATTCATACAACTATTTCTCGCTTCCCGAATTTGATACGGTATATCCGCCTTATCTTATTGCCTATGCGATAATTCTGCCGCCTGTGATATGTGCTGTTGTGAATGCTGTAGTCATCAATAAAAAGCTTTCACGTACAGCGCTGTCCCTTATGAAAAATGAGCAATCGGCAGGCAGTTACAAGCAGTTTGCGCTGAAAACAAAAAGCTTTCCGAAAATGTTTGCTATACGCCAGTTAGTGAGAGAATCTCGTTCAGCTATAACAATGGTGTGCGGTATGCTTGTGTCCATAATGGTCATTATGCTTGGACTTGACTGTTATGTTATGTGCTGCAGCGTCAGGGACTATACTGTTAGCGACACTAAATATGAATATCAGTATTTATATAAATATCCCGAAAAAACAGTTCCCGATGGCGGAGAGGCGGCATATATTGAAACTCTCAGTACAGACTGCATGGGATATACACTTGATGTGACTGTTATAGGTATTGACGCTAAGAGCAAATATTTTGATGCCAGACCCGAAAAAGGAAAAACAAAAGCTGTTATCAACTCGTCACTTGTGGAGCGTTATGGCTACAAAGTGGGGGACAGAGTAGTTTTCAGCGACTTTGCAGCAGATGCGGATTACAGCTTTACCGTGACCGATATCAGCGATTATTCCGTTGGATTTACTATATTTATGGACATTGGCAGTATGCGTGAGCTTTTCAGTCAGGACGAGGATTATTTCAATACTGTCTACTCCGATAAAAAGCTTGATATTGACGATGGAAGACTTTATTCCATAACAACAAAGGAAGACATAGAGAGGAGCGCAAGCGTATTTGTAAAGCTGATGTTCTCACTTGTTTCAACTCTTATTATTGCAGGAACAGTTGTATTCTGTGTGGTTATGTATCTTATGCTTGGCGTAATGATAGACAGGTCAGCAATGGGAATATCACTTATCAAGATATTCGGCTATCGTCCGAAAGAGATAAGGTCGTTGTATCTCAACGGAAACCTTATTGTAGTCGCTTTGGGTGCGGCGATAGCTGTTCCTCTTGCCAAAAAGGCGATGGATTTGATATTCCCGAGCTTTATCCCTAATGTTGCGTGTTCTATGAAACTTGCATTTCCGTGGTATCTCTACGTGATAATATACTGTGCAGTTATTATCGTATATGCAGTCATAAACAGAATACTTGTTGGAAAGATAAAAAAGATATCTCCTGCTGAGATACTAAAGAACAGAGAATAAATTTAAAGTTTATCGGATAATCCTTATAATTGAAGAAAAATGTCGGAAATATGATCTCCGACACTGTTCTTGTTTTGCCCGACATGGGCACAATCTAACGGGTGAAAGTCCCGAATACGCCCAGATAGTGGGAAGTGTA
>DEBW01000199.1:9036-9289 GCA_002348905.1 Ruminococcus flavefaciens
CAAACCTCCGGTCTGACGTATTATGTGGAAAAAGTCTATTCCAGTGCTGATATTGGATACAGAAAACCGTCGTGCGTCATTTTTCAGACAGTACTTCATGATCTGGTAATACATAATCCTGAATTTGTGTATTAATCAAAAGCATTGTATACTACGGATGACGATTCGGGTTTTAGTTGATGACTTCAAAAAGGTGTTTATCGAGTGGAAGAACGGTAAAACCGCTTCATTTTCAGATAAGCAGATACTGAGC
>DEBW01000199.1:9381-9795 GCA_002348905.1 Ruminococcus flavefaciens
GATAAGCAGATACTGAGCAATTTCGAGAAAAAACAAATCATGACGTAAAAAGAACCTCCGAAGATGTCAATGTCTTCGGAGGTTTTGATTATCTTATGCAAATATTCCGTCAGTAGTTTCTGCGTCACGGAATGCTTTGATAGCTTTGACTGTAGCAGGAAGATATGCCACGATCATAAGACTGAAAAAGGATATTTTTCCTATTCCTTCAACTTCTTCCGTGCTGACATAGGAGATATCAAGCTCAGACTTTTCAAGATCTGTCACACCTCTGATGAATGGGAAAAGGCTGCTATCGCATTTGCGGAGAACAGGTGACCTGCTCTTTTATTATTTTTCATGTTATATCTCATCAAGCTCTTTGAGCCATAAATTGGCAGAAGCGTCACATGGCATACGCCAGTCGCCTCTCGG
>DEBW01000204.1:0-8622 GCA_002348905.1 Ruminococcus flavefaciens
CCAAAGGCGCTGCCTTTGGAATCCGGCAGGGAACGCAGTCCCCTGCACCCCTAATTCTTTGTGCTTTGCGCCATATAAATTTACATCACCTCTTGACATCGAAACAAGTATGTGCTAAACTGTACATAGTACAGTATGAACAGTTCTAAAAGGAGCTTTAAATGAAGATCATTATTAAAAACCGCTCTGAGCTGCCTATCTACGAACAGATAGAACAGCAGATGAAAGCTCAGATACTTGACGGCACTGTTGCCGAAAATGAACAGCTGCCTTCTATACGTCAGCTTGCCCGTGACCTTAAAATAAGCGTAATAACCACTACAAGAGCCTACAGCGACCTCGCCGACGAGGGCTTCATAATATCCGTGGCTGGAAAGGGTTACTTTGTCGCACCTAAAAATAACGACCTGCTCCACGAGCGTATGCTCTTTGAAATGGAGGAAGGTCTTGAAAAAGCTGTCGAAAACGGTCATAACGCCGGTCTTTCCAACGATGAGATAATAACTGCCCTGCGTACTATCATCAACGAAAGCGAATAATACTCTCAGGACGGATGCTTCATCCGTCTTTTTTATTGAAAAATACACCGGTATTTGTCTTTTTTAACAGTATACTGCATAATAATATCCTCCATTTACATATTTTATCAACAAAATATAAAATTAGGTAGTGACAAAATAACGGATATATGGTATAATAATTGTTAATATCTGACCGGAAACCAGCGGTCATTATTCTGTGAGGTATGGATATGAGAAAAGAAATTTCCGTCTTTTTAGCCGCTCTCCTGCTGACTGCTTCTATGGCAGGATGCGGAAGCAACAAAGACACACCGTCACCGGCTGAACCTTCGGCTTCTGAAAGCTCGGAAGAAACCGGAAATTCAGACAAAAACGCTGATACACCTGATGCAGGCAGCGATGCGGAAGAAGAACCTACTGAAGCTACTACCGTTCATGTAAGCCCTGTTGAGACTTTATCTTCTTCATACGGCGTTCAGCAGACTATCAAAACTTCTATCAGCCGTAATGAAGGAAGCAATACTATCAAGCTCCCTCTCAGCGACTTCATCGAAGAAGGCGACATAATCAATTCATTCACATTTGTCATATATTCCGATGACAACAACAATATAGGCGAATTCAAGGGCGGATGCGGCATATCCGTAACCAACGAATACAAGTCCACTGATACGGAAGGCTGGTATAAAGCGCCTGACTTTACTGCTCCTACTCAGGGCACTTACGGAGAGATAACATGGAATGTTCCTGCGGACGTATCTCCTTATGTAACTGCCGGCGGAGAAGTACTCTTTGGCTACTGGTGGGGCGGTGCAACAAAGATACGTGTTCAGGAAGTTATATGCAATATCACACGCACACGGGAGATACCCGTTGACGATACTCAGCACATCGACATCGGCTCTGTTGTGAACTACGGCAGCACCGATAATAAATTCAGGATACCTACTGCTGATATACTTCCGGATGACGGAGTACCTCAGGCTGTCACTTTCAATCTCAGCGCTGCCGGAAGCCTTACAAAGTTTACCGGTGCTTTCGGCTACGAGTCCTCAAAGGGAAGCTGTCAGACCGAGGATATCGCAGTATTTACAAATGGCAAGTCCCTTTCACTTACATGGCTTGTCAACGACGAAGCCAAAAGCTATATTGATAAGGACGGTGAGCTTGTGCTTGGTTACTGGTGGAGCAATATCGCAGACATTACACTCGATTCAGTTGACATAAAATACAGCACAGGCGGAGCTTCTGCGCCTTCAAAGCCTATCGTGAGAAATAAAAATACCAACACAAATAATTCTTCCGGATTCCGCAGTTCCACAGAGATAGTAAAGGATATCAAGGTCGGCTGGAATCTCGGAAATAGCCTCGAAAGCTACAATAACGGCAAGTCAGGTCTTGAAACTGAGATCGGCTGGGGAAATCCGACTACTACAGAAGAAATGATAAAGGGCGTTAAGAATGCAGGCTTCAACGCTATACGTATACCTGTCACATGGGACGAGCATATATATGACGGCGCTATATCAAACGAGTGGCTGAACCGTGTCAAGGACGTTGTTGACTACGCTTACAATAATGATATGTACGTCATACTCAATATGCACCACGATGACTATATATGGTTCAATCCGACTGAAGCTGAATACGCCGGCGACAGCGAAAAGCTCAAAAAGATATGGCAGCAG
Organism: Ruminococcus flavefaciens; assembly: GCA_002348905.1. Taxonomy (GTDB): domain Bacteria; phylum Bacillota; class Clostridia; order Oscillospirales; family Ruminococcaceae; genus Ruminococcus; species Ruminococcus flavefaciens_O. The sequence continues at coordinate 2,210 of DEBW01000204.1, forward strand.
ATAGCCGAAACTTTCAAGGGCTATGACGACCACCTTATCTTCGAGGGTATGAACGAGCCTCGTTCTGTCGGAAGTGCTGCTGAATGGCTCGGCGGTACTGCTGCTGAAAGAGCAGTTATCAATAAGTATGAACAGGACTTCGTTGATACTGTAAGAGCTTCCGGCGGAAACAATACTGACAGAACTCTCATAATAACAAGCTATGCCGCTTCTGCTGAGGATTCTGCCGTAAACGACATAACTATACCTGACGACAGCAATATTATAGTATCTCTGCATTACTACGCTCCATGGAGATTTGCTGACGGTCAGATAACTACTTTCGGAGACAGTGAAAAGTCCGAACTTGATGCTAAATTTTCAAAGATAAAGAACAAATTCATAGATAAGGGCATACCTGTCATTATCGGAGAATTTGGCTGTGTAGCCAAGGCTGACGATGCTGTAAGAGCAGACTACTATAACTACTATATCGCTTCTGCAAAGGCAAACGGCATAAAATGCTTCGTATGGGATAACGGCGTAGCTACCGGCACAGGCGCATACGGTCTCTATAACCGCCGCAGCTGTTCATGGAACGACACTATCCTTGCAGGCATCATGAAGGGCGCTGAGTAAGATATTATACGCACTGAACGCAGGTCTTGCGTAATATCATTTAATAAATATTTCTTTCTGCTCACAGATATCACCTTTAAGACGGTATTTGACATTCATTGTCATTATACCGTCTTTTTCCTTTGTATTTATATCACGCTCCAGTATTTCGCAGTCTGAGAGAAAATTCTTCTCATAAAGATAAACCTTTTCCATTAAAAATTCTTTACACTCCTCCGGAGTAAGCTCTGTCTCAATAGTTTCAAGCTCGGTATATTTGTATTTTGTCAGACTTATCGGCAGGACTTTGCCAAACATCTTCAACGGCTTGCACACCTTCTCAGTGTCACGGCGCTCATATTTATTTTCGCCGAGATACAGAGGTATATCAAAGCTGAAAAGCTGTAGGCGTGTACGTGTATCTGTATTTCCTGTATTTACTGACCGCTGCTTCACAAGGCTCTCGCTGAAAGCTTCCTCCTCGGTGTATATACCAATGATATCAGCCATTGCGTGATGAAGTGAAGTATCTCCGTACTGAGTTGTTGTAACTCCGCTAACAAGCAGGTCTCCGGGACGTACATAATCTCCGACAATATGCATAAGTCTGCCGTCAAGCACAAAAGTTTCGGATATCACGGCTTCTTTTGCCGAGACAACATTGCATGGCATACGTGTATTTATCATTTTCGGCTTCGGCACTATCTCAGTTACCTCTACAACTAATCTGTGACCTGTACGATGCATACCTGCCCATGAAACTCCGTCTACCATAGTTTGCAGTCGATTCTCACATATAACATAATTTATCTGACCAAACGGCGTACCCTTTTTTATGCCAAGCTCATCAAGAGCACTGAGTATATCCGTATCGCTCACAGTTGTATTGCCCTGTATCTCGATAGTTATAACAACATTTGAGAAATAAAGCGATGCTGCAAGCACTATTATCATACCTATCACAAGACCAAATCTGCTCCGACGACGCAGAACTTTTGCAGAAATCGTGTCATACTCATACGCCGTGAGAGTTATGCCATGTTCTTCCGCAATCTGCTTCACGTATTCAAGGTCGCAGCGATATATCTCAGCACAGAAAGTCTCCTTTCTGACGTACTGGCTGTAGCAGTTTATATGGCTGTCATGGATATGGTTTATGAAGCTGTAGAGTTCGCTGCCTTTAGCGTTTATCTTAACGCAGCCCCTTATCTGATCTTTCAATGCGACCTCTCCTCTCTGAAAGCTCTATCTGCGATATCCTGCCACGTATGACAAGTCCGCTCGTCCTGTAGTCGAAAGCTTTTAGACCGCTTCCCCATATCTGCACTCTCAGACTGCCGGATATGAGCTGCATGAATACTTCGTTGTACTCCTCTATCCTCCGGCAGTTTTCAATGATAAGCTCTTTGTTGCCGTCGATATGTATGCCGGATTCGAGCATTAGAGCGCTTCGTGCTTTTTTCTGCAATTTTTCAAACATAATATCACCCTTTCAATAATATGATTTATCAGGTGATAATTATGAAAAAAACAAAAGAGATATTTATTTCAGCATTTCTGATACTTTCAGCGTTATTATGCATATTTGCCGGAGAACCGATTAAAACTGCCGTTTCTGCTTCAATAGAGAGGTGTCTCCTGACGGTAATACCCTCGCTTTATGCCATGACAGCGATATCCGGCATACTAATGGAAAGCGGCACAGTTTCCGCTGCCGGACGTATCCTCCACAAAGCCGGACGCTTTCTATTCGGCATTGACGGAGATATTTTCGTGATATTCATATTCTCAGCTATCGCCGGTTATCCGATAGGAGCAAAAATGCTTCTGACCTCTTACACCTCCGGCAGGATAGAAAAAAAAGAAGCACAGCTCCTTTCCGGAGTGTGCTTTGGTGCAGGACCTGCGTTTATATATGGATGCATCGCCGCTCCGGTATTTCACTCGCCGAAAGCCGGACTTCTTATAATAGTATCTTCTTCTGCCGCAAATATACTTCTTGCAGCTTTTCTGTCATTTTATCTCCGGCGGAAAGGTTCAGGCGCACCCGAAAGAGCAAATGTGTACCTCAGGTCGGATATGCTCTCGGACTGCGTTGCTTCTGCCGGAAAGTCAATGTGTAACATATGCTTTGCAGTCATAGCATTCGGCGTTATATCGGGGCTTCTCATAAGTACAGGCATACTTCCCGAAATTGCCGGACTTATCGAAAAGCTCACCGACAGAGAATTTTACACCTCCGCAAAGCTTGTATGCTCCGCCCTTGACGTTACCGCCGTCAGCACTCTGCCAGCCGGAGATATGACTCTTCTGCCGGCTGTGACTGCTCTTGTATCATTCGGCGGAGCTTGCGTATTCATGCAGATATCAGCGATATTCCGTGGGAAGCTCTCGCTTGCTCCGGCGGTAATACTCCGTACAGCAGCCGCATTTCTAAGCTATGGCATATGCCGCATACTGCTCCCGCTTTTCATTGCAGGCGAAACTGTAACTGCATCAGTTCCGGCTGCTAAGATACATCAGCAGCCTTCTCCAGTGCCGTCGCTGCTTCTCATCATCATGACTGGTATGCTTCTCAGCAATGCAAAAAAGGGCGGAAAACTCCGGAGACAGCATTTATGAGAGAAGGGAAATGCTGGTGCTGTAGTCATACAAATCAGAATTTATATAGAGTACGGATAACTCATATCCAACAACTGGATGTTATTTGCTTTTCCTGTTTCATTGTCAAACATAACACATAAAACGATATTTTCCCATGTGCGATCATAAACGGACTCCGATTCTGTTTCAGATTCCCCGAATATTGATTTGAAATCTTCCTGCTTGTCGTCTTTTAAACCGTTCAGAGTAAAAATCCCGTTTGCAGGATCGTCAATTGTGATTTGCGTTACAAGTGTATCTGATGTATGTTCAGAAACATTTCCAGTAACGAAAAGAGTGCAGATACGATCATTTTCCTGATAGACATTGCATACTGAAAATCCTTTTTCTTCAAAATATACATTCTGACAATCAGACAGATCAATCAGCTTCTCTAATCCCTCATATTTGAACGGAAAAGTCAAATTTTTCCCTGAAACACCAATTTCTATAACTGGAACTGATGCCTCTGTGTTAATGGAAGAGGTAATAGTATCAGTCGGATCAGTTTCTGCGACAGGATCACTTGTATTCACGTTTTGCTTTCCGCAGCCGCTTAGCAGAATCGCTACCGTCAACAAGCTTGATAATATTGATAATCGTTTATAGTACATATCTGTATTCTCCTCCTTAAATTATATAGTCCTGCAAATCAGAATTTATTGATTCTTCTTTCGCTTGAATATACAAACTACGCTTTTGGACGAACCATAACTTTGACTTGTAGAAGTACAGCTTACTAATTCCCAGCCATCACTGCCAAGAAGATTGAGCTGTTTTTCAAGCTGATTTGCCTCAACAGTTCCGCCTAAAATACCTTTTGTATCATATATTGCTACTTTATACTCGAAATTATCCATATCTGAGCCTCCTGTAAATTTCACTTTTATGTATTGTCTATAGAAAAAAGAGCAAAAAACTCCACCCTTTACAATCATATCCTAATCAAGACAACCTTTATCTCGTTACTTGTGACACCCATATCACAGACTTCATATAAACATAGACTGCTCATTTGATTAAAAGTCAGGTGCGGGCTGAGTTTCCGAGTATTCAAACACCATGCCGTCTCCAAAATGTTCAGTCAGATCATTCCATAAAAGTCCTTCTGATGTTAAGATGAACTCCGCACTGCCGTTCATGTATTCCGCTGTCTGATCAAGTGTGATCATATCGCTGTTATATCGCCTGCCTTTACCGTTACAGATCATCTTGCCGTCTTGATATTGCAGTTCGTATCCCCATGAATCATATACATCCGTATTGTTCTGATTTTTTAAAAAAATGATATACCCAAGATAATGGGATTCATCCAGCTCTGAGATATACAGCACGATATCTTCATATACCCATTCGCCAAGAAAATCTTCTGCTTTCGCATTTGATATCATTGTTGTGATTTCCATTGTGCTTTCAGAATTTGGTGATTCTTTCTGTAATAGGATGTCCGACTCCTGAGCCATCTCAACAGCAGTTTCATCCAAATTATACCCGCATCCTGTAACCAAAACTGCGGCTAACAAAATACTCATCCCTTTTAGTTTCGTTTTCATATATAACCTCACTTGTGATTTTTTGTATTCTCATTATACAATACTCTGTACAATTTGGCAAGAGGTGTAAGATACAAAAATCCAATTAAACATGATGACGGTACTACCTAATTATGAGAACACAAGAAAATCCGATTTTCACTATAACCAAACTTTCTCCTCTTTTACATATTATAACATACGTTCAATAAAAAAGAGCGGATTATGCATCCGCCCTTTTGATATATCATTTTATCAGCCGAGAACTACCTTGATCTCGTTTGTATCAGCAAGCTTGTCAGCAGGAACATAATTGCCTTCGAGCTTTTCGCCGTTGAGGATAACTTCCTTAACGCCTGACTGTACGTGAGCAGCATTGTCAACAGTGATATTGAGCTTCTTTCCACGGAAGTTCTTGAATATCTTGAAGCCGTCCCACTCAGCAGGGATAGAAGGAGCGATAGCAAGTCCGTTAAGGTCAGGACGCATACCGCAGATACCCTCTACACAGCCTACCATAACTGTTGAAGCTGTACCTGTGAGCCAGTGTACGTGTGAACGTCCCTCATATGGAGAAGCCTTTGACTCGGTGAACTGACCGTGTACATAAGGTTCCATAACACGTATCTCAGCCTTGTCGTTCATTGCAGCCGGTGAGCTTTCGAGGAAGTACTCAAATGCACGGTCGCCGTGTCCGAGGAGAGCTTCTGCGAGTATCAGCCAGCCCTGTGACTGTGAGAAGATACCGCCGTTCTCCTTTGTATCGAGGTTGAATACCTGCATGAGAGCGCCTTCAAAGTGGTGGTACTTGTATGGTGGTTCAAGAAGCTTAGCACCATAAGGAGTGTTGAGTATATCGTGAACGCTGTTCATAGCCTTCTCAGCCTGCTCCTCAGAAGCAAAGCGTGAGATTACAGACCAGCTCTGCGGATTTAGCCACATATTAGCCTCAGGATCTTTCTTAGCACCAACGATAACGCCGTTATCACGGATACCACGGATAAATCTGTCCTCATCCCAGCACTTTTCAAGAGCTGCTGCGAGCTTGGACTTAGCCTCTGTGATGAATGTAACGTACTCGCTGTCGCCACGGCTCTGAGCGAACTCAGTCATAACATTCATAGCGTAGTAGAGCTGGAATGCAACGAATGTTGATTCGCCCTGTGCGCCGAGACGGAGACAGTCGTTCCAGTCAGCGTGGAGACCTGCGGGCATCTTGTGGTCGCCCAGTCTCTCCTGCGAGAAGCGGATAGCGTTCTTTAAGTGCTCGTAAACTGTAGCGCTGCCGCCGCCTTCTTCTGCGTAAACTATCTCCTCATCGAGGAATGCTGTGTTGCCTGTCTCGCCTATGTACTTGAGTATTGTCGGGAAGAGCCAGAGAGCATCGTCAGCACGGTAAGAAGGATGACCTGTCTCCTTAGCGTATACGCTGTTCTCGTCGTTCTCGTCAGGACAAGTCTCGTGACCTGCATTGTGTGTGAACTTAACAAGTGGAAGTCCGCCGCCGTTGCTTACCTGAGCAGAGAGCATGAAGCGGATCTTCTCAGCAGCCATTTCAGGATCAAGGTGGATGATACCCTGTATATCCTGTACTGTATCACGATAGCCGTAGCCGTTTCTGAGACCGCAGTAAATGAATGA
>DEBW01000204.1:8864-9001 GCA_002348905.1 Ruminococcus flavefaciens
TCAACCTTGCCGGCTGTCTTGTACTCGTCGAGGATAGCAGCAGCCTCAGCGCTGTTTCTCTGTCCCATGATGTAGATGAATTCCTTAGTCTCGCCAGGAGCAAGAGTGATATCACTCTGGAGAGCACCGCAGGAATT
>DEBW01000198.1:0-2162 GCA_002348905.1 Ruminococcus flavefaciens
GAGATAAGAGGTCAGGTAGTAAAAGCAACTATCGTTCTCACAAAGGATAAGACAGGCTCAGAAGAACTCGTTAAGGAGATAAAGGAATACGTCAAGGAGCGTACAGCGCCTTACAAATATCCGAGAGTTGTCGAGTTCGTTCCGGAACTGCCCAAGACCGTTGGCAGCGGAAAGATCCGCCGTGCTGCTATCCGTGAAATGGATAACGCAAAGTACAAGAAATAATGAACAAGACTTTCGTAACGAAAATGCCGAATCATATAGGGGCATTTCTAAAGGCAAGCAAATGTTTTGCCTCACTCGGAATAAATATCACGAGAGTAAGCTATAACAAAGCTGTGGATTCCCATATGCTGTTTATCGATGCAGAGGGAACTCCTCAGCAGCTTGCAAAAGCTTCCGAAGAGTTGACAGATATTGGGTATCTCCAGTGTGACGAGGATAATCGCAGTGTTATGCTTCTTGAATTTTGTCTTAAAGATGAACCTGGAAGTGTTACTTCGATACTTGAGCTTATAAGCGCACATAATTTCAATATTTCATATATAAGCTCACAGGAAAACGTTACAGAATATCAGCTTTTCAAAATGGGACTTATAGTTGATAATTCAGATAAAATTAATGATTTCATAGAAGAAGCGAAAAAGCTTTGCAGTGTCAGAGTTATCGAATATAATCATGCTGAGAAGATATATGACAACAGCTTCTTTTACAGCACATTCGTTAATGAACTCTCGGCTGCGATGGAAATATCCTCCGAATCCAAAAATGAACTTATAGTCAATACAAACCTTGCTATGCAAATACTGGACGATACTGGCGTATCTCCTTACCGGACTTTTGACAGTATAAGCCGTTTTGCAGAGTTACTTGCGACTTCAAGGGGCAGGAATTTCTCACCAAGGATAACTCATCATAATATTACTGATAATACAGTAATAACCCTTATCGAGCCTCCGTGCGGCAGCAATACGGCAATTATAAAAAGCGGTGACAAATACCTGTTCATTGATACAGGCTACGCTTGTTATAAAGAGGAAATGCTGCCGATTTTCAGAAACATGATCCCTGAATTTGAAAGCATTGAAAAGAAATGCTTTATAACTCATGCGGACGTTGACCACTGCGGACTGCTGCCGATTTTCGATACTGTGTATGCAAGCGCTAAAACAGCGGAGTGTCTCCGGCTTGAAAGTAACAACGAGGACGGATTCCGTGAGATGAATCCACTGCACAAGCCGTATGTACGAATTTGCAAAGTCCTTACTTCATATACTGCTGTGTCAGCTGAAAAACTGAGCGTTGTAGGAGATGAAAAAGAAATAAGTCAGCTTATAGAACAAACCGGTTTCTTTGATTTCGGAGAACTGCATTTTGAGCTGTTTGAGGGTAAAGGCGGACATCTTGCCGGAGAATCTGTTCTTATTGACTACGATCACCATCTCGCTTTTACAGGTGATATTTTCGTAAATATGAAAGATATGACTGCTCAGCAGGCAAAATACAACCGATATGCACCAATACTTATGACGTCCGTAGATACCGACAAGGAGCTTTGCACTGCCGAGAGAACAGCACTGTTTCAACGTCTCGGTATAGGGAAATGGCAGATATTCGGCGGACATGGCGGCATGAAGTCATATACCATCGCTCCAACTGAGATATAGTTACCCAAGATGATGATTTGACGAATAAACTTTTAGAAATACTTGAAGAAGATAGCTTGATGGCAGAATTTATTTTTATATAATCAAACGCTTTTTTAGAAATTATTTTTTTCATTTTTGAGCGTTTCTCACTTGACAAGAGATACAACTTGTGATATAATGCAAATCGTAATAGAAAAGCTGTGACGAAGAATAGTCAGGGCGAAAGCATTTCAGAGAACTGATGGTTGGTGCGAATCAGTAATGCCCGGAACCTGTACTTCTCCCTTCTGAGCTGGAACTCCCAAAGGTTCAAACACCCAGTAGACGGTTCCCGTGAATGCTGCGTTAGTGCATAGAAGTTGATAGACTTCGAAGAGGTGGCGGATTTTTATATCCGCAATTTGAGTGGTACCGCGAGTATTGTATAATACCCGTCTCAAAGCAATCTTACGCTTTGGGACGGGTTTTGTTTTTATCGTTCCAAGCAAAGGAAGGTGAAAAATGCTATCACTA
>DEBW01000198.1:2198-2996 GCA_002348905.1 Ruminococcus flavefaciens
AATTTGCGGCGTTAATGAATTTTAGTACTCAAAAATATGTAAAGGAATGATAAAAATGAAGATTGGTTTTTCTACTCTTTCTTGCCCCGATTGGGCATGGTCAGACATTTATTCACTGGCAAAGGATTTTAAATTCGACGGCATCGAGATAAGAGGTCTCGGCAATGAGATATTCTCTGTCAAGGCACAACCGTTTACAGAAGGACAGCTGCCTAATACCATTGCCAAGCTGCAGTCGCTGGGACTTGAAATACCATGCCTTTCGTCAGGAGCCTGCCTTAAATTCAAGGACAAATATCAGGAAGCTGAGGACGAGATAAAAGCATATGCTCAGCTTGCAAACAAGCTCGGCGCTTCATATATAAGGGTGCTCGGAGACCTTGAGCCTGCTCCGGGCGGCGAAGTCGATGACGACTATATAGTGGAAGCTCTGAAGAAACTTGTACCTATCGCTGAGGAGTACAATGTTACTCTTCTCGTTGAGACAAACGGCGTTTATTCAGATACTGCAAGACTTGCAAAGGTGCTGGAAGTCGTTAAGAGCCGCAAGGTTGCCGCTCTGTGGGATATGCACCACCCTTACCGTTTCAATAACGAAGCTCCTGAGACTACAGTTGCGAATCTCGGCGAATTCATCAAGTACATACAAGTCAAGGACTCTGTTATGGGTGCTGACGGAAAAGTACAGTACCGTATCATGGGCACGGGCGATATCCCTGTAAAGGAGATGATAGCCGCTCTCGACACTATCAACTACACAGGCTATATCACCCTTGAATGGGTAAAGCGCTGGGCTCC
>DEBW01000102.1:0-36484 GCA_002348905.1 Ruminococcus flavefaciens
ACATGGCTTGCTGAAAAGTACGCAAATGATGATACTATCCTTGCATACGACCTCAAAAACGAGCCTCACGGCAAGCGTGGATATGACGGTACAGAATGCCCTGCAAACATGGCAAAATGGGACAATTCCACTGACAAGAACAACTGGAAGTACTCCTCTGAAGAATGTGCAAAGTCGATCCTCAAAGTAAATCCACACGCTCTCATACTCATTGAAGGTATCGAGCAGTCTCCTATGCCGGACTATAACTGGGACACTCCTGACAAATTCCAGCCAAAAGCCGGTGAAGAACGCTGGTACGGTGCTTGGTGGGGAGGAAATCTCCGTGGAGTAAAAGACCTTCCTGTACTCCCTGATTCCGGTCAGATAGTATATTCTCCGCACGATTACGGCCCGTCAGTATATGCACAGTCATGGTTCGCAAAGGAATTTGACACAAATTCTCTCCTTAAAGACTACTGGTACGATACATGGGCATACATCAACGATAAAGACATAGCTCCGCTTCTCATTGGTGAATGGGGCGGTCATATGGACGAAGGCAAGAATCAGAAGTGGATGGGACTTCTCCGTGACTACATGATAGAGAACCATATCAACCACACATTCTGGTGTCTCAACCCTAACTCCGGCGATACAGGCGGACTTCTCGACACTCAGTTCAATAACTGGGACGAGGATAAATACGGTCTTTTCGAGCCTTCTCTCTGGCAGACAAGCACAAGCGGAAAGTACATCGGTCTTGACCATGCTACAGCACTCGGCGCAAACGGTCTTTCACTGAACGAATACTACGGAAGCTACGCTGCAAGTGAGGGAAGCAATATCAACGGCGGTACAAAGGGTGGGGGAAAGACTGTTCCTACTGAAACTTCCACAAAGCCTGCATCTACAACAACAAAGCCAGCTGCTACAACAACTACAAAGCCAGCTGAAACTACGACTACAAAACCAGCCTCAGAGACATCTCCTAACGGCAAAGCTAAGCTCTTAGGCGATGCAAACCTCGATAATAAGGTAACTGTAGCCGATGCCGTAACGATACTCCAGTTCATCGGAAACAAGGACAAGTACGCATTAAAGGGCGATGCTCTCGCAAACGCTGACTGCTTTAACCCAGGTGACGGCATTACTGCAAAGGATGCTCTCGCAATACAGCACCTCGATGCAAAACTTATAACTGAACTTCCGGAATTATCCAAATAGTAATATCTTATCATTCAGGGCGGTTTCATCCGCCCTGTTTTTTTGCTGTCGATATATGATTATTATATAAATACTGTGTCAAACAAAAAGCAATATTGTCCAAATTTCTTTCAACCTGTCTGTCGAGAACTTTTCAACACAGTGTTGAAAGAGGAGTTGATTTCCACTGTAATTGTGGAAAACTTTGTGGAGAGTGTGGAAAACCACGGTATATGCAGTATTTTACAATGCTAAAAAGTTGAAAACTCTGTGGATAAAAGGGGAAAACGTGTAAACAATAAAAATGTATTGTGGAAAACCTGTCCACAATAACTTGCAGAAAAGGATTTGATTTGTATGAAAAAGATTTTAGCAATAAGCGCTTTGTCTCTTGCTCTCCCTTTTACACTCGCAAGCTGCGGAGCTGACCGTAATAATACCAACGATGACGGCTCTTACTACAGCTCACACGATTACAGGGACAATTCCGACCGTGATTCAGCAGACGACCACATGAAAGATGCTGTAGACGGCGTTAAGGATGCCGGTGAAGATATCGTCGGCGGTGCCGGAGATGCCGCAAATGACATCATAGACGGTCTTGACGGCGATGTTGAAAAAGATGCCCGTTCAACACGTACTACCACAAAGAGATAACAAAAAAAGGGACAGAAATGTCCCTTTTTCATTTACTTATTAAGTTCTCAGCTCTGTGAATAGACTTCGGAAGCCACATCTACAGACTGTTTAGCGTCCTTGGCGTAGTAATTTGCATTTATCTGCTCGGCATATGACGCTGTGAGGACTGCTCCTCCTACAACGGTCTTACATTCCGGATACTGCTCATTCAGCAGGCGTATAGTCTCTGCCATTGAGCCGAGTGTCGTGGTCATGAGGGCAGAAAGTCCGACAAGCTTTACCTTGTGCTCTATCGCTGTATCTACGATAAGCTGAGGTTCAACGTCCTTGCCGAGGTCTATTACTGTGAAGCCGTAGCTGTCAAGCAGGACTTTCACTATGTTCTTGCCGATGTCGTGTATATCGCCCTTTACGGTAGCAAGTACGACCTTTCCCTTTGATACTGTTTCGCTGTTAGAGAGTGAGAGTTTGTCCTTTATAAGCTCAAAGCAGGCTTGTGCTGAACCGGCTGTGAGTATCAGCTGGGGGAGGAATATCTTTCCCTTTTCAAATTTAGCTCCGGCAGCATCAAGGGCAGGTATCAGGTAGCTGTTGATTATCTCCATAGGTTCAACAGTCTTTATAAGCTCCTCTGCTGCCTTTACTGCGTCAGCTTTAAGACCGTTCTCAACAGCATATAAGAGGTCAGGAGTGCCTTTATCGGCTGTTGCAGGAGCTGACGGCTTCGGAGCTGTATCTCCTCCGGCGTATACAGATATGAACTCTGCTGAATCACGGTCTATTCCGGCGAGAAGTCTGTATGCTCTTACTGCTCCTATGATAGAGTCTATGTTCGGGTTGATGATAGGCAGGTCAAGTCCGCTGTGGAGTGCCATTGTAAGGAATGTGCGTGTGATAAGCTCACGGTTAGGCAGTCCGAAGGATATGTTCGATACGCCGAGAACGGTATGAAGTCCAAGCTCGGTCTTTACACGGTGCAGGGCATTGATAGTCTCCATAACGCCGTCCTGTTCGGCGGAGGCTGTAAGGGTAAGGCAGTCGATGAAAACGTCCTCTTTCGGTATGCCATAGGACATTGCACGGTCAAGTATCTTCTTTGCTATGGCGAATCTTCCCTCGGCAGTTTTCGGTATACCGCCCTTGTCGAGAGTAAGTCCTACCACACACGCTCCGTACTTTTTAACAAGAGGGAGTATAGCTTCAAGGGAATCGTCCTCGCCGTTTACGGAGTTTACTATAGGCTTGCCGTTGTACACTCTGAGACCTGCATCAAGCACCTCAGGTATAGTTGAATCGAGCTGTAGGGGAGTGTCACAGATGCCCTGTATAGCCTTTACAGCGGTTATCATCATGGCTTTTTCGTCGATTCCCGGAAGTCCCACGTTTACGTCAAGTATCTCAGCTCCGGCGTGTATCTGCTCTACAGCCTGACCGAGGATATAGTCAACATCATGGGCGAGAAGAGCCTCTTTGAAACGCTTCTTTCCGGTAGGGTTGATACGCTCGCCTATAACTCTCGGCTGGTCGATAGTAACGCAGTTTACGGCTGAACATACAACGCTTTTGCGCTTTATCTCACGCTGGCTGTACTCCATGCCTGAGAGAGCTTCTGCAACGGCTGCTATGTGTGCAGGGGTTGTTCCGCAGCATCCGCCGAATATCTTTACTCCGGCTTTTGCAAGCTTTACAGCGCTCTCAGCGAACTCCTCAGCACCTACGTTGAACAGGTTCGTAACAGGATCAGGAAGTCCTGCATTAGGCTTAGCGATAACAGGGAGCACGGTCAGACTGCATATCTTGTCAAGCACAGGGAAAAGCTCCTCAGGACCGAGAGAGCAGTTTACTCCGAGAGCATCAACGCCGAGACCTTCAAGCACGGCTACCATACATTCAGCAGAAACACCGGTAAATGTACGCATATTCTCCTCAAATGTCATGGTGACGAGAACAGGCTTGTCAGAGTTCTCCTTTGCTGCGAGGACGGCTGCTTTTACTTCGTAGAGGTCAGTCATAGTCTCGATAACGATAACGTCAGCGTCCTTTCCTGCGAGTACAAGCTCCTTGTAGCAGTCGTAAGCGTCCTCGAAGCGGAGAGTTCCTGACGGTTCGAGAAGCTGTCCTATAGGGCCTATATCGAGAGCTACAAGAGCCTTTCCTGCAATGGCTTTCTTTGCGTTGGATATGCCGGCTGATACGACTTCTTCAACGGTATGACCGCTTTCAGCGAGCTTATAGCGGTTAGCTCCGAATGTGTTGGCGTAGACTATGTCAGCACCGCTTTCGGCGTATTTGCGGTGTATATTCATGACCACATCAGGATCAGTGAGATTGAGAAGTTCAGGCACATGGTCTGTCTGAACTCCGGCAGCCTGAAGCATCGTACCCATACCGCCGTCGAGGTATACGAAGCTGTTGTTTTCTAATAATTCAAAAAATTTACTGGACATATATTTCATTCCCCCATTTTTTCAATTCATAATGCATAATGCATAATTATTGTTGGTTCGGCATTTTCTGTAGGGGCGGATATCATCCGCCCGTAAATAACCCGATAATGACCGTAAACCAATATATTATTACATTGACACACGGACGGCGAATCGCCGTCCCTACACTGAGTTCTGATATCTGCGTTCTGACAGCTAAATCAGGATTTGAACGTTCCTAAGAAGCGGAAGTATTCGAGGTTTTTGGCGAGGTCGTTCATTACAGCCTTTACATTTGCGTCGTCGATTCGTCCGCTGAAATCGAGATAGAACATTACGTCAAAGCTTCCGTCCTTTACAGGTCTGCTCTCGATGCGGAGCAGGTTCATGCCGTTTACATAGAATTTGGTCAGCAGTCGGTAAAGACTACCCTCAGTATGCGGTATTTTGAGCATTACGGATATTGCGTCTGCCTCCGGAGACACCTGTAAGTCTCTTGCGATGCAGACAAAGCGTGTGCGGTTCATCTCGCAGTCGGTTATGTCGTGTGCGATTATGCGAAGTCCGAGCTTCTTTGCACAGTCTATCGAGCATATTGCAGCCTTTTTCTCGGCAGGATCACTCTCAGCCACCATTGCAGCAGCCGTTGCAGTATTGCCGTATTCCGAGGTTTTCAGCCGGTGAGCCGTCAGGAAGTCACAGCACTGTGCTATCGCCTGCGGATGCGAGTATACAGCCGATATCTCCTCGATAGGTATATCAGTCTTTGCAGCGAGACAGTGGTTTATGTCAACACAGACCTCTTTCACGGTATAAACGCTGTATTTCGCCATAAGGTCGTATGTACTGTTCACGCTTCCGGCAGTCGAGTTGTGGACTGGCAGAACTCCGTAATCTATCTCGCCGGACTGTACAGCAGCGAAAACGTCCTCGAAGGTCTTATAGAAAACAGGCTGTTTATCGCCGAAAATAAGCCTTGAAGCGGTCTCGGAGTTAGCTCCGGAAGTACCCTGACAGCCTATTCGTGAGGAGTTCTCAAACGCAGGCAGAGTGAATTCGTTATCTTCCTTGTCAGCGAGAAGCTGGCGGTTCTGTAGAATCTTGCTTATGTCCATGATAGTGGTGAAGAGAGCAGCCGTACCTGCTTCAAGGGACTTGTCTCCTGTGAGAGCCTTTATGCGGTCGATGACCTGCTTTTCACGTCCGCCCTGATAAACGGGCATATCATGCTTTTTCTTGTACTCAGCGACCTCACGGCAAAGTTCCATGCGTCTGAGGAAGAGTTTGAGAATCTCACTGTCTATATCGTCGATGTTATTGCGAAGCTCCTGTAAATCCATAATTAATACCTCCGGAAAATAAATACGAGAACATTATACCACTTTTGGCGGTTAAAGTCAATATTGCGTGTTTAGTAGTCAGAACTGAGAACTCAGTTGTCAGAATGTAGGGAACGCCGCCCTCGGCGTTCCGCAACGACAAACCACCCAAAACAAATATAATTATCGTTGACCGGAAATTATGGTAAATCCATTATTATTCGTATATTGGCAATTAAACTGGAAAGGAACGCCGAGGGCGGCGTTCCCTACAGATATTACGTATGACCATGATTTTCCGTTATTCCCAGATACACAAATCTTTTTGGGAAAAACGAGAGAAATGGCTTAAAATAGCCTTGTACTCGAAATTCCCAAATGGGAAAAACGGAGGATTAATTGGGAATTACGGATAAACGGCTATATACAGCCTGATTTTATCGCTTTAAAGCTCTCGAAATTCCCGATTGGGAAAAACGCATAGATTCCTGTAAATAGCCTTTTTCATCGTATTTCTCATAATAAAACCTGTTCTTGGGAATATGGAGTTTTCAGAACTCAGAGCTTAGTTCTCAGAAATGAGTATGACCACAAACTAATGGCTAACAGCTAATAGCTAACGGCTGAGTTCTGAGTTCTAAGTTCTGCGCTCTGAATAACCGATTGACGAAACAGGGGAAATATGGTAGTATAATATTTGCAGAAAAAAAGATAAACAAGCTTTCACAGGAGGAATATTAAAAATGGAACGAGAAGTATTCAAAAGCAAGCCTCTCAGAGGACTTCCGGCTGGACTTATAAGAGGGTTTTTGTTTGGCTGTATATGCCTGTTTATAGGGCTGGCTATGGGAATGGACGAGGATATATTCATCCCTCTGCTTGGAGTTATCGTTGTACTTGGCGGTATCACCGGTATCATAGGTAGTACCGGAAAAAGGATAGAAGCCGATGAAAACGGCGTATATCTGAAGAAAAAAGAGTATCTCTTTGCAGAAAATGATATGTATATGTATGTGCATACGCATTATTACAGCGCTGTCCCAGTGACGGAAAGGTACATAAAGCTGAACGGCAAGCGTGAGATAAAGTGCTCATTCATCAGCGGTCAGGATGCAGGCAGACTTTCAAAAATAATAGAGGATGCCATGAGAAAAAAGCACCATGTCGGATACAAGGACTTTGAGCTTAATGATGCATCAGTCAGAACTTTCACCGTACCTGCTGCTATACTGACTGAACAGTTAGACAAGAGGGCAAAACTGCTGTTAAATATCATGTTCTGGATGCTTACGATCCTGTTTTCGTGGGTGCTGATATCTATGATAATACAGGATGAACTTGAAGAATACGGACTTATATTCCTGATAGCTGTTGCCATGAACGTGCTGATATTTGGCAGTGTGAATTTCTTTTTGTGCAGAAATTTCAAAAAGTCTGCACAGCTCACCCCACAGGAGGTCATTTTCGCTCTTGGACGTTGTTATATAGACGGCAAGTCCTTTGGCAGAATGGACGTAAGCAGGGTAGTAATGACACCTGTACAGGGCTATGCAAAGGGTAATATGCGGAGACTGGTGTTTTATTCGGAGGACGGAAGCAAATGCGAATACTGTTTCGGATTCAGAGGTGATATGCGTACATATCCGGAGTACGGACAGCTTACAGAAGCCGTAAAGGAAACCTTCGGCGATAAATTCGCCTATGACCTTAACTGATGTTAGCGGTCAGAGCTAAGAACTAAGAACTTAGAATTAGCCATTAGCCGTTAGCCATTAGCTTGTAGGGACGACCATTGGTCGTCCGTGCAACAAATCGTATGCTTGTTACTTGCGGACGGCGAATCGCCGTCCCTACAAAAATGTCAAATCAACTATAATTATACATTATGAAATAAATTAATGTACAAAGCAAAAGGGCGGAGAAATCCGCCCTTAATTTATATTATTTCTAAGCTGTCAGCTCTGTTTTATCCTGCAAAGATTAGCTTCTCCGGAGGACAGACTGCGGACGATGCCGTTTTCCAGCTCGACCATGAGATTAGCATTCCTGTCGATTCCCACAGCTTTTCCGGTGATAGTCTCATTTCCGACATTTGCAGTTATCTCGTTGCCGGTAAGAAGCTCACGCCTGCGGTATTCACGCAGATAAGACCTGTTCTCTATCCGGTTGAGGTAAATGTCTATATAATTTATAACGGCTGCACACAGAGCGTTTCTGTCTATGACAATGCCTGTTTCGTCCTCGATAGAAGATGCACGTTTGCTGAGTTCCTCGTCAAAGCATCCTTCAACGCTTCGGACATTTATACCTATGCCTATAACAGCTATATCCATAGCTCTCATTTCCATATCCATAGAGCCTTCTGTAAGTATACCGCATATCTTCTTTCCGTTGAGATACAGGTCATTTACCCACTTTATGCTTATATCCGTATCGCATAAAGACTCTATAGCCTCTGCTACAGCTACGGCTACGGCTGACGTTATCAGCGGAGCTATATGCAGGCTGAACTCCGGACGGAGTATAACGCTCATATACAGTCCCTTTCCGGAAGGGGATACAAAGCTTCTGCCCATACGTCCTTTTCCGGCGGTCTGACGGTCGGCAACTATGATAGTACCGTTGGATTTATCCTTGGCAGTCAGTTCCTTTGCATAATTATTCGTTGAATCTATCTCATCAAGGACTATTATGCGCTTTCCAAGTACAGACGCAGTAAGCTTTGACGCAATAAGGTGCTCAGAAAGGTGATTGCTGTCTTTTGAAAGTCTGTAGCCTTTTGCGGTAACAGAGTCGATGATATAGCCTTCACTTTCAAGAGCCTTAACAGCTTTCCATACTGCATTCCGGCTTACTCCCAGCTTTTCTGCGAGAGCTGAACCGGATATGTAATCTTTGCCTGCTTCTGCAAAGGCTTTAAGTAGGGAGTCTCTGACATTCATAATTTATACCTGCCTGATAGAAATGTTATAAAAATAGGAATATATATACATTATATCAGATAAAACCGGCAATGTCAATCAAAATTAAAATGTTTGAACAGTATTTATTTTACAAATCTGCTGACAGCTCACTTACAAAGCTCAACGATAGCTTCCGCCATAATTTCGGCATTTTTCAGCAGGTCGTCTACAGTGATATACTCGTCAGGGCTGTGCATATGGTAGTCTTTACCGGGAAATTCTGCGCCGAAAGCAACTCCGCCGTTAATTTCGTGTACGTAAGTTCCTCCGCCGATAGCGATACTCTCGCCCTTTTCGCCGGTGACTTTCTCGTAAGTTTTCAACAGAGTTTTTACGAATGTTGAATCTGCATCGGTACAGTGAGGCTCAACACCCTCGCATGAGTCGATATCAAAGCCGATATTACGCAGTTTTTCACAGATTATAGAGCTTATCTCAGACTTTTTGCGGTCGAGTGGGAAACGGATATCAACAGCACCGGAAAGTCTGCCGTTCTGAGTATTCAACATCGAGAGCACAAAGGTCATATCTCCGGATATTTCGTCAGAAAAGCCAAGTCCGCACGATTTTCCGTTAAATTCTCCGTGTGGGAAAAGCTCTGCAAGGCTTTTCAGTACCGGCACATCTTTACCTTCAAGCTCAGGAATACCGTTTTTGTACTCCGCAAGGAACTTTGTTATAGCATTTTCGCCTTTTTCAGGAGTTGAAGCATGAGCCGACTTTCCTGCAACTTCGCCGAATTTAGCAGTAAGACCGTCTTTCAGTGGAATCAAGAACGTAAATTTACAGCTTGCCGGTACTGCATTTATGACTGTGCCTGCCGAGATTTCAACACCCTCCGGCTGAGCTGTTGAAAAGTACACTCTTATCATGCCTTTCTCCGCATTTATAAGAGGGTACTCGCCGTCAGGAGTGAACACCATTGGCGGAAGTGTTCGCTTGCTTCTGTAGTACGCAAGGTCAGCAGAGCCGTTCTCCTCGTTTGTACCGAAGATAAGACGTACACCCTTGCTGAGAGGTATACCAAGCTCTCTGACGGCTCTGAGAGCGTACAGAGACGCTACAGCAGGTCCCTTGTCATCAATAGCCCCACGTCCCACAAGCTTGTCTCCGTCGATCCTGAGCGCAAATGGAGCACTGCTCCAGCCGTCTCCGGCAGGAACTACGTCAAGGTGGGAGAGTATAGCAAGTGCAGGCTCTTTATCGTCAAAGTCGGCTGAACCTGCGTAGTTATCAACATTCTCTGTTGAAAATCCGAACTCCCTGCATTTTTTCAGCATAATATCCAGCGCACGGGCAGGCTCTCTGCCAAATGGGCAGTTTTCAACAGCTTCTCCCTGAACGCTTGGTACGGCTACAAGCTCGCTCAGGAGCTGTATCATTTCATCTTTATGGCTGTAAATATAATTTTTGATATCAGACATCTTAAAACCTCCGTAATATGCAAAAAACCGCAGCATAATGCTGCGGTCATCTGCTCCGCCGCCATTGCCTCATGGCACCGGAATAAAAAAGAAAGGATAAATATGAAAATTGAATATTTCAATAATTTATTCTTAATATGATCAGTTAACGATAGCCTTCTCAGTTTCCTTATCGAAGATATGGATTCTGTTAGGATCAATAGCAACCTTGATCTGATCGCCAGGTCTTGCTGTAGATCTTGGGCTAACTCTTGCTGTGAGGTTGTTGCCCTCGCAGATGAGGTAGAGGTATGTCTCAGCACCCATCATTTCAGTGATTTCAACGTAAGCGTCGATAACACCTGTTGAAGCATTGGAGAGGTACATTTCCTCATCGTGGATGCTCTCAGGACGAACACCGAGGATGATCTCCTTGCCTACATAGTGACCGAGATCGTCGTTTACCTTTGACTCAGGAACGATGATCTGGAACTTCTGACCTCTGTCAGAGCCGAATTCAACGATGAACTGACCGTACTCTTCTCTGAGAACAGCGTCGATGAAGTTCATCTGAGGAGAACCAAGGAATCCTGCAACGAACTTGTTTACTGGTCTCTCATAGAGGTTCTGAGGAGTATCTACCTGCTGAACAAAACCGTCCTTCATACATACGATTCTGTCACCCATTGTCATAGCCTCAGTCTGGTCATGAGTTACGTAGATGAATGTAGTACCGAGCTTCTTGTGGATCTTGGAGATCTCAGTTCTCATCTGAGCACGGAGCTTAGCATCGAGGTTTGAGAGAGGCTCGTCGAGAAGGAATACCTTAGGTGAACGAACGATAGCACGACCGAGCGCAACACGCTGTCTCTGACCACCGGACATAGCCTTTGGCTTTCTGTCGAGGAGGTGTGAAAGGTCGAGTATCTTAGCAGCCTCGTTAACCTTTCTCTCGATCTCATCCTTAGGAACTTTACGGAGCTTGAGTCCGAAAGCCATGTTATCGAATACAGTCATATGAGGATAAAGAGCATAGTTCTGGAAAACCATTGCTATATCTCTGTCCTTAGGAGCGATATCATTTACAAGACGGTCGCCGATGTAGAGCTCACCCTCTGAGATCTCTTCAAGACCAGCGATCATACGAAGAGTTGTTGATTTACCACATCCGGAAGGGCCAACGAGAACGATAAATTCCTTATCTCTGATCTCTAAGTTAACGTCTGTTACTGCAACAACGCCGCCCGGATATTTTTTATAAATGCCTTTAAGTGTTAAGCCTGCCATTTAATCCAGTCCTCCAGTTCAATATTTCATTTCTTGCGATAGCCAATCTACACAGTATCAGCTATAATAATATAATACCATTATTGCTTTTATTTTTCAAGATGCTAAATTGACAAAGTTACAAATATTTGTTTATTAGAAATGCCGAAAAAATGCCCGAAAATTCCGCACAAAAAACCTCGAAATCAAGAGGACGGAACAAGTTTTCAACATCTTTGTGCAATAATTCCATACACTGACCAAATCCCAGTTTTTCGGGAAGAACCAAACCTCCTAAAGAAACTCTCATGAGCACATCGACATGATTACCGGCTGCGGCAAACATTCTTTTGACCTGATGATACTTTCCTTCATTCAATTCAATAAAAGCCAGTTTTTCGGAGTTTTCAACATTCATTATCCTTGCCGGCATACATTGATAACCGTCTGACAAAGTAATTCCCTGCAAAAAAATGTCAATATATTTACTTTGAAATGGCTTGTCAAGTTTCACAATGTAAACTTTTGGTATGTGTTTCTTCGGAGAGAGTATCCGGTGAGCAAGGTCGCCGTCATCTGTCAGCAGAAGTGCGCCGAGAGAATCCTTGTCAAGTCTTCCGGCAGGAAACATATTTTTTGTCCTGAGTTCCGGCGGTATAAGCTCCATAACGGTCTTTCCGTCCTTATCATCAGTAGAGCTTACATAGCCTTCCGGCTTGTTAAGGAGTATATACCGAAACTTCTCTGAACGTATGATATTTCCCGATACTTCGACAGTATCAGCATCAGGCTCTATCTTTGCATCAGACTTTTTGACAGTCTGACCGTTGACTTTTATACGCCCTTTTGAAGCAAGTTCCTTTATCTGACTGCGTGTATACTCGCTTCTTTCAGAGATGAATTTATCAAGTCTTACCTGCGGCACATTTTTACCTCCCGTGGAATAATTCTTGTTTTTGAGTGAATAGTATAGACAAAGAGCCTTTTTCAATTATTAATTCATAATGCATAATTCATAAGCGCCAAGCGGGCGCAGCGCAATACGCATACCCACTCTTTATGTTAATGTTACATACGGCTTGCGACCATAATTATCGTGAAACCTGTAGGGGCGAGTTCCGCTCGCCCGAATATAATTACCGGTTACAGCACGGGCGCACGGAATGCGCCCCTACTGATTTCTTATATCTGACAGCTAAATTATATCAAAGGAGCATTTATATGAACAAAAAAACCCTTTTCATACTCATTGCAGCCGCTGCCGTGACCGGTGCGGTAATACTGCTTTTTCCAGACAAAAAAACCGGCAGAGACATCCCGAAAACTCCTCCCGTTGATGCTTCTACCGTCAGCAGCCGCATCGACTATTTCGCTTCCCACGGCTGGGAAGTTGAGGAGACAGGGGAGAAGAATATCATTATACCTTCCGATTTTTCGCCTGCCTATGAGGAATACGCACGTATTCAGGATAAACAGGGGATGCCGCTGAGAAAATATGCCGGTCAGAACGCTCAGCTTTACGTATACGAAGTAAAAAACTACAGTCCCGAAAACCGGAAAATGCTCGCAGAACTGCTGGTCTGCAATGATACAGCCGTAGCATCCATGGTCTACAGCGATGACGGCGGAAGCCTCCGTCTTGCTGTAAGCTAAATCACTTAAAAGGCTTTATCATATTTCCAATAACAGGTATTTTTAAAGCCATTCCCTTTGATGCGCCAAGAACCAGTATTACCATAACAGCAAGTGTCAGAATATTTATCAGACCGCCTAAAAGTCCTAAAACAGGGGATATACTGCCTAAAACTCCGGTTATTATTTCAACTGCAAAGAATATTATCATCCAGCAGAGTCCCTGATTTGCATGAAATTTGCAGAAATCAGAATTGCTGTCAACAAGTATAGGCAGGAAAAAAAGGAGAGGAAAAATGTATACTAAAACAGCGTATACCATATTTTTTCTCATATCTTCGCCGAATCTCATCTGCTCTTCATCATCGTTGAATCTTTCTAAGAATTCGTACATATATCTTCCTCCGATTCAGTATTTTTTCTTTCAAGCTCGCTTATAACTGATACAAAGCTCGCAATATCCGTAAAGTCCTCATATACCGATGCAAAGCGTATATATGCGATAGCGTCGATATTTCTGAGCTGGGCAAGTACAAATTCGCCTATTTCCTTTGATTTTGCGACGTTTGTCAGCTCATTTGCGTAATGATTCTCTATATTGTCAGCTATTTTCTCGACCTGATCCATTGTGACAGGTCGCTTTTTTATTGCATTGAAAATACCTGTGATAAGCTTGTTCCTGTTGAAAACTTCATAGCTGCCGCTTCGCTTTTCCACCATGAGCAGCGGCTTTTCCATTATTTCATACGTCGTGAACCTTGAACCACAGTTGATACATTCTCTCCTGCGCTTTATCTTTTCGTCCTTTGGTCTTGAATCTATGACCTTTGAATCAGGAAATCCGCAATACGGACATCTCATCCGGCAGCCTCCTCTCTTGCCTGAGCTGTCATTTTAGCAAGCATATTATAACTTGAAACAAGGTCGCTTATGCCGCTGAAACCGCTTCTGTAGAGTTCGAGTATTATATTTACGTCAGGACTGAGCTTTTCCAGCTTCTGAAAGAACGTTTTGAACCTGAAATTTCCTCTGCCGATAAGCAGACAGTCTCCAAGCTCACCTGAATCGCTGATATGCACATGGCTTATGCTCTTTCCGGCAGCATTCAGGAACAGGAACGGATTCTCGCCGGCACGTACAGCCTGCTTTGTATCGAGTACGAAAGCAAAGTCGTCTCCAAGCATATCCGCCATTTCACGCACAAATGCAGCTGAACCGCTCCGGCATCTTGCCACATTTTCCAGTGCTACCTTTACGCCGTGCTCTTTTCCGAGAGCATAGAGCTTTGAGTATCTTTCACAGTAAAATTCTGCCGGTTTATCGGCTTTTCCGCCGTGAAGCACGAATATTTCAGCTCCGACTATATTCATGAATCTGAAATACAGCCTTAAATACTCCATAGCGTCCTCGAATCTGCGCTCATAATCCGAAAAGAACATGAGCTGTTCCATTTCGCTTGTGAAAGGGTGTACAGAGCAGCATTTTACTTCAAACCGCTTCAGCATATTGGCTATACTGTGAGCGTAGCCTTTTTTCAGTTCTGACTGTGTATTTATAAATATTTCAACATTAGGAATACCGTTGACCGCAAGTTCATACAGGCTTTCTTCCAGCGGTTTAGGGTACATACAGGCTGTCGAAACTCCGGCGTTCATGCGGTCACCTCCCATAGTATATCTATGATTTAATTATACCATTTTCCATGATTTTGTCAATATTAATTTTTGGCATATGATATACTTCTCAGTCTGTCAATAAACATAATATTTGCGGTAAAATCAGCGGACGACCAATGGTCGTCCCTACAAAACTAAGGAATTTCCAAATTGTAGGGACGGCGATTCGCCGTCCGTTCTGCAATTTTAAATAAATCGTACTTTTTCGGCGGCAAATGCATATTATGCTATGGCTGAACCAATATTCTGCCATATTATTTACCGGAGGTGCTGAATTGTATCAGGAAATACTGCTGGCTTTTATCGTCAGCATAGACATATACCTAATTTCCATTGCTTACTGCAACAAGGATATAAAAATCCCTTTTTCCTCAGCGGCGGTCATAAGTCTCGCCGGAGCTATGGTAATGGGATTTTCACTAAAACTCTCAGATATCATATGCCGCTATATTTCGCCGGAGATGTGCCATATCCTCAGTTTTGCCGTATTACTGAGCATCGGCATTATAACCGTGCTGAAAAGCGCTGTAAGGAATGTCGTGAAAAAACTGACCGAAAGGGGAGAGATATCGCTGAAAACTGACTGCGGTGACCTTCTGATAAAGCTTTATCTCGATGATACCGCTGCTGACCTCGATAATTCCAAAAGTCTCAGCGTTGCTGAAGCTTTTTCCCTCGCACTTGCAGGCTCGCTTGACTGCGCCGGAATGGGACTGAGCTGCGGATATAACGATATATCGGCAATACGCACGGCTGCATTTACCTTTCTTGCCGGAGCTGCCGCACTGAAACTCGGAAATATCACCGGCAAAAAAATTTCCTCCCTTGACCACGATTTTTCATGGCTGGGAGGAGCTTTTCTCATAGCTTTTGCTTTTTTTGAATTCTTTGAATGAGCCTATATCTCGTAAACCACTATCTCAGGCGGATTAAATGCTCTGAGCTTGCCAAGTCCGCCGGATACCAGCAGCTTTTTTCCGCCGATATCGTACACGCCTTTAGCATATTTCGGAAAGAACTTTCTCTCAGGAGACAGCATTCCTATACCGAAAATACGCACAACTCCGCCGTGTACGTGTCCGCTGAAAGTATAATCTGCTCCCCAGCGTGAATAGACCTCGCCGAAAAACGGATTATGTGCAAGAAGCAGAGTCTCTCCGTCCGGACACTCTCCGATCATCGTCCGCATATCCTCGTCGGTGATACTGTCAAGGTCTTTGTAGCAGTCGTTTTTCTTGTATATGCTGTACTTTGGCTCGATTCCGCAGATATTGAAGCTTCTGCCGTTTATTTGAGCTTTTACAGTCTCGTTACGCAGCAGCACAACGTCTGTACGCTTCAGCATATCGTAAAATTCACTGCGCTTTTCTTCGGTGATTATGCTCTGCTCGTGATTGCCGTATATCATATACACCGGAGCTATCCTGCAAAGCTCGTTAAGAAGCCTTTCCGAGACTTCATAATCTGTCACCTTGCGTGAGATAAGGTCGCCTGTGATAAATATGACATCCGGCTTTTCTGCGGCGGTCTTCTGCCATATACGGCAGTTTTCCTTTCCGAACCTGCGCCTGTGTATATCCGATATCTGCGCTATCTTCACGCCTTTTCCGAACTTTTCACGCCGTACTGTCAGCATAAAGACATTTTCATATATCAGGTAAAACGTCAGCAGCAGTAAAACTGCTGCTGAAAATATCAGAATATATATCATTCGTTATCGTTTTCGTCGTCGTCATCGGGCGAAGCCTCGATAACTACCTCGTTTTTCTCTTCTTCGGCAGCTTCTGCCTCTGCAAGCTTAGCCTGCTCCTCAGTAAGCTGCTCGACCTTTTCAGTCTCGGCTGAATCATCATGCTCGGCACGGGTGAATGCAACTACTGTTGCGCCCTCATTGACCTTCATCACACGAACCCCCTTTGCGATACGTCCCATGATGCGTATATCGCTTGCAAGTATACGGATGATTATACCGTCACTTGATACAAGTATGATATCGTCATCTTCATCAACTATCTTGATATTGCATACATGACCACGTATATCGTCTACCTTGTAGTTACATATACCATAACCGCCTCGGTACTGTATACGATAGCTGTCTATATCGCTTCGCTTTCCGTAGCCTTTTTCTGTAACTGTCAGCAGAGTTGCGCCTTCACGCACCTTTGCCATACCTACGACATAATCTCCGTCATGGAGCCTTATTGCCTTTACGCCGTGAGCTGAACGTGACATTACACGTACACTCTGCTCCTCAAGACGTATAGCCCTTCCATTATGAGTTGCAACAAAGAGCTGTTCATTTCCGTCTGTCATACGTACTCCGGCAATCTCATCGCCTTCGTCAAGACCTATGGCAATAAGTCCGTTCTTGCGGACATTCTTGTACAGAGACAGGTTTGTACGCTTTATCTTGCCGTTCTTTGTTACCATTACAACGAAGTTTTCTTCGCTGAAATCGGTAGCCTTTATCATAGCAGCTATCTTCTCGTTCTCGGTAAGCGGCAGGAGGTTTATGAGGTTGAAGCCTCTTGAAGCCTTTGAGCCGTCCGGAACTTCATAGCATTTGAGCTTGTACATTATTCCCTTATTTGAGATAAAGAGGATATTGTCATGTGTTCCGCATATGAACATTGTGTCAACGAAATCCTCTTCACGCTGTTTCATACCGGTTATGCCTCGTCCGCCACGGCGCTGTGTCTTGTACTCTGTTACCGGCATACGCTTGATATAGCCGTTATTTGTAAGAGTAACAACACAGTCCTCCTCAGGGATAAGGTCTTCGATATCAACCTCGCCTGATACAGACTCTATGTCTGTGCGTCTTGTATCGCTGAACTTCTTGCGGATAGCATTGAGGTCTTCCATGATTATCTGGTAAACTCTGTTAACGTCTGCGAGTATATCCTCATAGTCGGATATCTTTGTGAGAAGTCCGTAGAGTTCATCGGTTATCTTCTGTCTTTCAAGACCTGTGAGAGCACCAAGACGCATCTGGACGATAGCCTCAGCCTGCTCCTCGGAAAGACCTGTCTGCTTCTCAACGTGCAGACCTGTGAAGTCGTACTGGGCACGGTCGAGAAGTGCGGACATATCTATGTCCTTGAAACGCTCTATCATGCGCTCCTTAGCTTCGGGGATAGTCTTGCTGCTGCGGATTATAGCGATAACTTCGTCGATATAATCAGCCGCAAGTATGAAGCCCTGAAGGATGTGCGCTCTTTCGAGTGCCTTGCGGAGGTCAAAGCGTGTTCTGCGCTGTATAACGTCTACCTGGAAATCAAGGTAGTGCTGGAGCATCTGCTTGAGTGTGAGTATCTTCGGCTCGCCGTTTACGAGAGCAAGCATGATGATACCAACGGTATCCTGCAATTTTGTCATTGCAAAGAGCTTGTTGAGGACTATGTTCAGTATAGCATCCTTTTTAAGCTCGATAACTATACGCATACCGTCCTTGTCGGACTCGTCACGGAGGTCATATATTCCCTCGATACGCTTATCCTTGCAGAGCTGATTGATATTTTTGAGTATAAGAGTCTTGTTGACCATATACGGTATCTCGTCAACTATGATGCAGTTGCGTCCCTTTATTTCCTCGAAATGAGTACGGCTGCGGAGTATTATCTTTCCTCTGCCTGTGCCGTAAGCCGCACGTATGCCGGCTTTGCCCATAACTATGCCGCCTGTCGGGAAGTCAGGACCTTTGATGTACTCCATGAGCTGATCCATTGAGCAGTCAGGATCATCTATCATGAGCTGCAATGCGTCTATTACTTCTCCGAGGTTGTGCGGAGGTATATTCGTAGCCATACCTACTGCGATACCTGTTGAACCGTTCACGAGAAGGTTCGGGAATCGGGACGGGAGTACTACAGGTTCTTTCAGACGGTCATCATAGTTCGGAGCAAAATCAACTGTCTCCTTGTTGATGTCTGTCAGCATATCCAGCGTTATCTTAGCCATTTTAGCCTCGGTATAACGGTATGCGGCAGCCTTGTCGCCGTCGATAGAACCGAAGTTTCCGTGACCGTCAACAAGCGGATATCTCATCGAGAAGTCCTGTGCAAGACGAACAAGAGCGTCATATACAGCAGCGTCGCCATGTGGGTGGTAACGTCCCAGAACCGCACCAACTGTGTCGGCGCACTTACGGTAAGCCTTTTCAGGAGTAAGTCCGTTCTCATGGAGCGTATAGAGTATACGTCTGTGAACAGGCTTCAGACCGTCTCTAACGTCCGGCAGCGCTCTCGATACTATTACCGACATAGCGTACTGCAACATGGAGTTTTCCATTTCGTCAACTATCTCGGAATGTATTACCTTGGAATTATCATTGTAAAGCAAGATCTTTACCTCCTGTTAATGTTTCTGAGTATGTCAAGTTCTTTTTCATCGAATTTTTCTTTCGGGATTATATAAAACACCGTTTTTCCGTAGAGCATGAGGAAGAACTGGTCGTATTCCAGCCATACCATATCATTGTCAGCTGGTATGCGTGTAGGCTCAGGCAGGTCACTGTCCCAGACTTCGCCGTCCTCGCTTTCTTCCTCCGTTTCAGGCTCTTCCTCCACACCGTCAGGTGCAGATACCGTGGAAATGTCGATATATCCGTCGCCTACGCCTATTTTGTATACCGGCTCACCCATTTCCATGACTGTTTCAACGAGATTACGCCTTATCTTGCGTGGATTGTACCACTGCTTGAAAGCAAATGCAAGGCATACAACTATGAGCAGATACGCAAAATAATTATTCGGATCTTTGAACGCAGCATAGGTGAAATCCGCTGATAATATCAGAAATATCACCATGAATACGTACTTTTTCGGGTATATGTACTTCTTCTGGAAAGCTCTGTAACCCTCACGGAATATATCAACTGTGATGTTATATTCTTTTTCAAGTTTATATCTGTTTTCCATTCTGTTTCTCCGTTTTTTGCATCATATATCGAGATTCTGTGCGAATTTCGCATTCTTCTCGATAAACAGCCTTCTCGGCTCTACCTTATCGCCCATGAGGATAGAGAAAGTCTCATCTGCTCTGAGAGCATCCTCCATGCCTATTTTAACGATAGTGCGGTGTTCAGGATCCATAGTTGTCTCCCAGAGCTGTTCAGGATCCATTTCACCAAGACCTTTGTAACGCTGAGTTTCTACCTTGTACTTGCCGTTTTCTGAAAGTTCAGCGATGAATTTATCTCTTTCCTCGTCAGAAAAAGCGTACTCAACGTGCTTGTTCCTCTCAACCCTGTAGAGCGGAGGCTGGGCGATATATATATTTCCGTTCGTTATGAGCGGACGCATATAGCGGAAGAAAAATGTCAGGAGAAGTGTACGTATATGCATACCGTCAACATCGGCATCCGCCATGATTATTACTTTGCCGTAGCGAAGCTTGGTTATGTCGAAGTCCTCGCCTATGCCTGTACCCAGTGCAGTAACTACAGGTTCAAGCTTGTCATTGCCGTAGATACGGTCTATACGAGCCTTTTCAACGTTGAGCATCTTTCCCCAGAGTGAGAGTATCGCCTGATATTTTCTGTCTCGTCCCTGTTTAGCACTGCCGCCCGCAGAATCTCCCTCGACAATGTATATCTCGGTATATCTGCTGTCACGCTCGGAGCAGTCAGCCAGCTTTTCCGGCATTGAGGAATTTCCGAATGCATTCTTCTTGCGCTCGGCTTCTCTTGCACGTTTTGCAGCTTCTCTTGCTCTGTAGGCTGAGAGACATTTTTCAAAGATTATATTTGCTGTATCAGGATTTTCTTCAAGGAAGTTCATGAGCTTCTCAGTGACGAGCTTCTCTACAAACGGCTTGACTTCGGGATTTCCTAAACGTCCCTTTGTCTGTCCCTCAAACTCGCACTCTGTAAGCTTTACAGAAACGATAGCGGTAAGACCTTCGAGAACGTCCTCTTTTCTCAGGCTCTCTATCTCCTTCTTCGGAGCATCCTTGCCCTTCTTGGAGCTTTCCTTCTCCTTGAATTTGCCGAACTTCTTGCCGTATTCGTTTATTACCTTGACAAGTGCGTTCTTGAAGCCTGTCTCATGAGAACCGCCGTCTTTTGTATGGATATTGTTCGCAAATGAGAGAACTACCTCGTTGTAGCTGTCGTTGTACTGCATAGCTATCTCGGCAAAAGAATCTCCCTGCATACCGGAAACATAGATTATTTCTCCGCCAAGCGACTCATAGCCTCTTGTAGCGTGGATATGCTCTACAAACTGACGGATACCGCCTTCGTAGTGGAGCGTTTCGCCGTGTATATCGTTCTCGTCACGCTTATCTGTGAAAACTATCTTTATTCCGGCATTGAGGAACGCCTGCTCACGGAGTCTTTTCAGCAGTATATCATACTCGTATACGGTAGTCTCGAATATCTCCCTGTCAGCCTTGAAAGTAACAGAAGTACCTGTCTCTGAGGTATCGCCGATAACTTTCAGCTCCTCGTCATAATGTCCACGCTCGAAACGCTGGAAGTAAACGTGCTGACCGTCCTTTACTGTAAGTTCAAGCCATTCGGAAAGGGCATTTACTACAGATGCGCCGACACCGTGAAGTCCGCCTGATACCTTATATCCGCCGCCGCCGAATTTTCCGCCGGCGTGGAGTATCGTATATACTACAGTTGCCGCAGATATTCCCTCTTTCGGGTGTATGCCTACAGGGATTCCTCGTCCGTTGTCTGATACACGGATGACATCTCCCGGAAGTATCTCAACTGTTATCTCTGTACAATATCCTGCAAGAGCTTCGTCTATGGAGTTGTCCACTATCTCGTAGACAAGATGATGCAGTCCGCTCGGACCTGTCGAACCGATATACATTCCCGGACGCTTGCGGACTGCTTCCAGTCCCTCCAGTATTTGTATGTCATTTTCGTCATAGTTGTTATTCTGCTGACTCATGATTTACCTCCATGAATTTTGGTTATATATGTCGTTTGCCCAGTTTATAGGGTTGTTGTCGATATATTGCCATATCTGGCTCAATTCTTCCCTGTTTCGTATGATGTGGTCGTGGAAGGATTTTTGCCATATTGAAAATCCGATCTGTTTCGTAGATATTGACTTCAGACCGTTTACTATCTGTGAAACTGATTTTGTAGGGAACGCCGCCCTCGGCGTTCCGCCTGTTACGGTATTATCTTCATAATCCGAAACGAATAATATCAAATGGATATGGTCAGGCATTATCACATAATTCAATACTGATACATACCTGTATATCTCGTTTATCCTGATTATATTTTCATTTACAATATCACCGTATCTGGTAAATTTTACGATCGGAACGCCGAGGGCGGCGTTCCCTACAAATGGTTCAATGCAATTTTCAAAATTATCAAAATCGTCATATATTATTTCTGACAAATACTGCACCCTGTCTTTGGTGCATATCGTCACGAAATACAGACCATTTGACGAATAATCGTAATTTATCAGGCGGTTGAGTTTGCGGTTATCCATTGCTGTAAATACTATACGGCAATGTACTGCTTTCTGCCTGTAAAGCATCCCTGTAGCATCTGAGTTCGCCTTTATATCTGCTGCCAGCCTGAGTAAATTTTATGATACAGCACAGACGCTCATCTATCCTGCACTCATAATTTGCGTGACTTCCGTCCGGTTCTTCATAGCTCTTTTTTATTTCTTTTCCGTGAAAATCATTATCCATGAATTTCCTGAAATCATCAACTTCAAAGAAAAAGACTGAATCTCCGTCCTGAGCTACAGCAATCTCCTTATATGCATCAGGCTCAGCATTATCAAGGCTTATTTTATATTTATCCTCGACGAATTCTATACGCTCAGCGTTGAAGTGATGCCAGTCTGTCGGGAGTATCGTTTTATAGCAGCTATAGCATATTATCATGAAAAACAGCGATACAGCAGTCAGAATTATAAGCTTTATCTTGTGCTTTTTTATGAAATACAGCAGACCGCTTTCGCTGGTCTCCTCCTCGTACTCTATCTCCACTACAGACCGCCTCCCTCCATAAGCCGCTTTTTCAGCGTACTTGCGGCAAGCTGTGAAACGTATACACGTTCCTTTCCGTTTTTTACGGTGATGATGTACGTCTTGGGCAGTTCATACGTGGCGTAGAATACCTTTTTTTCCTTTTCAGCTCTGTCAAGGAGCTTTTTTGTTATGCCGGTCACTGTGGTATTGTCCATATCGAAAATGCCGATGATATCTCTTACATCAACAGAGTAGTTATTCCCGATATGAAGATATATCGTCCTGTTCATCTATGAGCTTTCCTCCGCTGATACGCATTACTTTTCCCTTTATTTCCGGAAGAAGTGCGCCCTCATTCGGAGTTGTGAGAAATACCTGCATATCCTTTATCATGTCGAATATGAACCTCTGACGCTTTTCGTCAAGTTCGCCCATAACGTCGTCAAGAAATACGACCGGAGCTTCTTTCGAGCGCTTCATGAATATTTCTGCCTGTGCAAGCTTCATTACGAGAGCCGCAGACTTTATCTGTCCCTGTGAGCCGTAGTCACGGGCACTTACTCCGTTTATCTTTATCGCTATCTCGTCACGGTTCACTCCTACATGGGTAGAACCTGTGCGGATGTCGTATTCCTCGTTATCACGTATTTTCCGGTAGTACTGTTCAACAGCTTCTTCTCCGCACGGACGCTCAAAGTCCTCGCTTCGGTAAACATTGGACTTGTACTCTATTTCCAGCAGTTCTTCTCCGCCGGAGATAGTTTTATAGAGTTCGCCGCATATGCGGTTTATCCGGCTTATGTACTCGTTTCGCATATAGGATATGACAGCACCCTCACGGGAAGCCTGTCTGTCCCATATATCGAGGATATCCGGCTTTGAAGTTCCCTGCATTATGCCTTTGAGCAGAGCATTCCGCTGGTTCATCACGACATTGTGCTTGTTAAGATGCAGCACGAAAACAGGATCGAGCTGAGAAGCAGCCATATCTATGAAACTTCGCCTTTTTTCGGGCGAACCCTTGATGATATCCACATCATCAGGAATAAATGCGATACACTTGAAAACATCGAAAAGCGCTCTTGCACCTTTCTGTTTCACTCCGTTGAGATGTATCTGCTTAGGCATATTCTGACTGCGGAACATCTCAAACTCTATCTTCTGTTCACGAACACTGTCCCTGACCTTGATCTTCGAGGTCATCTTATTTCCGCTGAGGCATATATAGTCCTTTTCCTTAGAGCCACGAAAACTCTTGCATCCGGACATTATCCACATAGCTTCAAGGAGATTGGTCTTGCCCTGAGCATTCTGACCGACTATGATATTATACTTAGGATCAGGCTCAAAGGATATTCCCGACAGGTTCTTGAATCCGTCTATCTGAGCATAGGTGATTATCAAACCACCGTTACCTCTTCGCCTCCGGCTATACTTACCTTGTCGCCGGGACGAATTTTCTTTCCTCTCATGGTGCAGACCTCGCCGTTGACGAGGACCTGACCGTCCTGTATGAGCATTTTTGCTTCACCGCCTGAGCCTACAAGAGAAGCGAACTTCAGGAGTGCGTCAAGCTTGATGAATTCTGTTGATATACTGATCTCAGCCATATTTACCGCCATCCTTATCAGTTTTTGAGCTGTATCGGCATTACAAGGAATATGTAGCTCTCTCCGTCAAGAGGGAGTACCTCGATAACCTTCATTGCGCCGTTGAAATGTATTCTTACCTTATCGCCTTCGGCTGCTTTGAGAGCTTCGAGCAGAAGCTTGTTATTGAAGCCGATAGTTACTGCTTCGCCGTCGATATCTGCCGATATAGCGTCGTTTACTCTGCCTATTGATGTCTTGCAGGTAATTTTGAGCACGCCGTTTCCGGCTTCGCAGCGGATAGGAGACTTGTTTTTATCGTCGATTATGAGTGAGCAGCGGTCAAGACTGTTGATAAAGTCCTTTTTGTTTACGATTACTTCTGTCTTGTAACCGCTTGGTATACTGAGCTTATAGTTATGGAAAGCTCCTTCAAGGAGTCTTGATATTACAAAAACATTGTTTATCTCAAATATTATATGTCTGTCGTTGATACATACAGTACAATTCTTGTCCTCATCCTCCTTTATGAGGGTGGAAACTTCCTGCAAAGCCTTTTTCGGAACTACA
Source organism: Ruminococcus flavefaciens (assembly GCA_002348905.1). Taxonomy (GTDB): domain Bacteria; phylum Bacillota; class Clostridia; order Oscillospirales; family Ruminococcaceae; genus Ruminococcus; species Ruminococcus flavefaciens_O. Next base: position 24,634 of record DEBW01000102.1, read on the forward strand.
AAGTGGAACTTATCGTTTGTATCGGTAAGCTCGCTTCTTATTGCAAGACGGAAACCGTCGATAGCAACGAGATTGAATTTACCGTCTTCGATGTCGAAAAGCTCACCGGTAAGTATAGGCTTGCTTTCGCTGATTGAAGCAGCATAGCTTGTCATATTTATCATTGATTTGAGCGTTGCCTGCTTTACTGTGAAGCTTCTCTGAGCGTCAACTACCGGAAGATCTGGATATTCCTCTGCTGACATTGCAAGAAATGAACACTCTGTAGCAACAGATGAGAGGTTTACCATGTTGTTATCATCAACGTTTATGGTTATCTCATCACCGGACATTCTCTTTACAAACTCGCTGAAAAGCTTGGAACTTACCACAAATTCGCTTGATTCCTGAGTATTTGCACTGATAGTAGTTCTTATGCCCATTTCAAGATTGTATCCTGTAAGCTCGACCTGATCCGGAGATACTTTGACTCTTATTCCTTCCAGAGCCTGTATCGTGGATTTCTGAGGAACTGCACGGGAAACATTTCCGATAGCTTCTGCAAGTTCATTTTTATCGCAAATGAATTTCATTGTATATGTTACCTCCGGTAATTATATAATTATCTGATAAAAGGTATGTGGAAAACTTTTTATTTTTCCTTATTACCTAAGTTTATATGTAAGTTGAAAAAATCAGTTTTTTTTATAACTCTGACTTATCTTATCTGTCTTAAATGAATTAAGATAAGTTTTAAACTTAGAAAAGATAAGATAAAATAAGATAAAGTGTAAGTTCAGATAAAATAAGATTAGTTTTTAATAGTAGTATTAGTAGGGGCTGTTGAAAAGTCAGAACAGCTGATATCTGCCGTAATAGAGCCGGAAACTTGTCCACATAATGGTGTTGTGAAATTTGTGGCAGTTGTGAAGAACTGCTGAGCACCAGTTGTGCAGTGTTGAACAGGTTGACGGCTGTGGAGTTGAAGTTGAGAAAAAGTGGATGAATTTGTTGAAACGGCAGATTTTTTGAAATTTCAGTTTTTAACAGTGTGATATCCGGTGGAAGTTGAAAGTTGAAAAAGGTTGAATCGTGAAAAATAATGTGGAGCGGGAGATTCAGCTTCCGGCGAAGATACAAGCTAAACTGAATGAACGTGTATTCAACAGAGTTTTAAACACACTGTTGAAAACCTGGTTGAAAAGTGGTTGTTAAACATTTTCAAACTTGAAAGAAATCAACTTATGCTTTGCTCTTGTCACGGATATTTTTTATGATATCGTTGACAAGGTTGCTGAGATTTGCATCCTTCTGGATGGCATCAGTTACACTGTTGACTGAATATACTATTGTTGAGTGGTCACGTCCGCCGAATTCTGTACCGATAGATGCAAGAGGCATCTGAGTGATCTCTCTAACTACGTATATAGCTACTTTTCGAGCTATAGATATCTGCTGTGAACGCTTGTTTGAGCGGAGATCTTCCGGAGATACGCCGTAAACTGTGGATACTTCGGAAATTATCTTCTCAACGGTTATCGGTATCGGCTGCTCGTCAGTAAGTACGTCACGTATAACGCTCTGAGCCATGGATATGGTTATCGGGCTTCCTGCAAAATGATTGAGAGCCTTGAGACGTATAACTGCGCCTTCGAGTTGACGGATGTTGGATTTAAGGCGGTTTGCCATAAATTCGGATACTTCAGCCGGCATTTTCAGGTCGAGAAGCTCGCTCTTTCTGTTGATGATAGCAAGTCTTGTCTCGTAATCCGGAGCGGAAATATCTGCGATAAGTCCGCCTTCAAATCTTGTGCGGAGACGGGATTCAAGAGTAACCAGCTCCTTTGGCGGCTTATCAGATGTGATAACTATCTGCTTTCCTTCCTGGTGGAGCTTGTAGAAGGTATGGAAAAATTCCTCCTGCATACGCTCTTTGTTTGCAAAGAACTGTACATCGTCTATGAGAAGTATGTCAGCATTGCGGTATTTTTCCTGGAAATCAGATATAAGGTTTGTTTTAAGTGCGGTGATAAGGTCGTTGCCGAAAGTTTCGCTGGTAACGTACACGATATTGAATTCAGGATGCTTTTTTCTTACCTCGTTTGCGATAGCAGTGATAAGGTGAGTTTTTCCCATTCCTGACGGGCCGTAGATAAACAGCGGATTATAGCCTGAAACTTCTCTTTCACCGCAGTTTTTTGCAACTGATTTACTGCAGGCAAGTGCAAAGCTGTTTGACGGACCTTCAATGAATGTATCGAAGGTATAGTCATAGTTAGCGAATTTATAAGTCTTTTCAAGCTCTGCATTTTTCTTGTCGAGCTCTGCGTCAGTAGGGATCTGACTTACAGGCGGTTCACTGGATTTGACTTCGATGACAACTTTTACGTTGATACCCATAGTCTGTAAAAAAGCGTCGCTGAGGATAGAAGCATAGTTCTTTATAACGATATTCTTCTGAAATACTGTATCAACGCAGAATACAGCCTCCTCGCCGTTGAAGCTGACAGGCTCAAGAGGATCGATCCATGTTTTCAGACCGACTTCCGGTATTTTGCCGTTTTCAAGACAATATTTCTTTACTTCCTCAAAAACTTCCTCGAATGAGTTCATATGTAACCTCCGTGTGAAAAATTGGGTTTCGGGAGAGCTCAGGACATTTTTGCGCAGAAAATACGCAGATATTTTTCAGCATTTACTGCCGGCAGGCTGTTGAAAAACGTGAAATATCCGGTCATAAGCAGAAAAATTCAGTTTTCCACTGTGGGGGAATTGTTATTGGATAGTGGAAAATAAAAATAACGATACTCTCCTATAATAATATACATTATATTATATCATACAGTTGTTGAAAATGCAAGAGATTTTCTGATAAAGATTTTGAGATGAGGGCATTAAATCAACATAGTTCTCGACAGAGTGTTGAAAACAGTGTTGAATCAACCGCCGTTTGTAGAAAAGTTGTTTGTTTAAGCCTGTAAAAAGGGATAGAACACTGTTGAAAAATGTAAATCCAACTGTTGATAAACAAGTTTTCCACAGGATTTATCAACATTTCAACAGTCTGTGAAGAGTTTTCCTGTTTAAAACCTGAGCTTCAACAGAGAATTGTGAAATAATGTTGGTAAATGTTGGTTTGAAGATACCGGCTTTCAGGATGCTTTCACGGCACGGATATGACGCAGGATAGGGGATGTATAATTTCTGACTTGTCAATTCTGATTTTTTAGTAAAATACGGCAGAAAAACTCAACGTTACATTGTTGAAAATCATCAAAAATATTTTTTTCAGAAAAAATTTTCCGAAATAGCTTGACATATCGTTTTTTTTGAAGTATAATCTTAAAGTGTAATGCGTACAAGTATACCTTGTGAGCTTATGTATGTGATCCGGAGTCGTTTTTTCCGGCTCTTGTATAATCATTAGTGAAGAGAGGAGGACACTGAATATGAAAAGAACATATCAGCCTAAGAAGCTCCACAGAAAGAAGGAGCATGGCTTCATGAAGAGAATGGCTACTAAGAACGGCAGAAAGGTTTTAGCTCGTAGAAGATCTAAGGGCAGAGCAAGATTAACTCACTGACGACGCTGACCACAAAAATACGTTTTTGTGGTCTTTTTTATTAATGCCATTATTTCTCCGGAACTGCTTTTATCGTTCCGGTATTAGGTTGGATTATTATGCTTTATACGGAAACTCTTAAAGATAACAAGGACTTTCTTAACCTGTACAGAAAGGGTAAATACATCCCTTCCAGATATTCTGTGATATACGTCAAGCCTAACGGCAGACCTTTCAACCGCCTCGGTATCACCGCAGGCAAAAAGATAGGCAACGCCGTTCACAGAAACAGAGCTAAACGCCTTATACGCCTCGCTTACCGTGAGAACGAACTGGCTATGCCTGTCGGCATTGACGTTGTTATTGTCGCACGCAGCGCTATCTGTGAGATCAAATCAGACGAGTACTGCGGTTATATGAGAAAGTACGGGGTCAGAGAGATCGAGAAGATCCTAAAGAACATAAAAACTAAATAAGATGAAATATGTCATTCTTTCACTTATAAGATTCTATCAGAAAGTCATATCTCCGCTTACTCCGCCGAAGTGTAAGTATTACCCGACTTGCAGCCACTATGCTTTAGAGGCTGTCAGGAGATTCGGCGCTGTCAGAGGCTCGGCTCTTGCCGTATGGAGGATACTCCGCTGCAATCCGTGGTCTATGGGCGGTATTGACTATGTTCCTGACAAGTTTACTTTCAAAGTGAAAAAGTATGATTATCTCAGTGATCTTCAGATCGAGCCGGAGCATGATAGTTCAGATGACTCGAACAACTGAGAGGTATTTGAATTGAATTTTTTATATGATGTGATAGGCGTTCCTTTCGGCTACCTTATGAGCGTTATCTATAACGTTGTGCCGAATTATGCGGTCGCTATAATCATTTTCACAATCGTGACAAAACTTATTCTGCTTCCTGTAAACTACAAGACGCAGAAGAATGCGGCAAGAATGCAGCTCCTTGCACCAAAACTTGAAAAATTAAGAAAAAGCTATGAGAGCAATCCTCAGAGACTTCAGGAGGAACAGCAGAAACTCTATCAGCAGGAAGGCATAAATCCTATGGGTTCGTGTCTGCCTTCACTGGTTCAGATGCTCCTGCTCTTCGGCGTTATCGACGTTGTATACAAACCGATAACACATATCCTCCGCATATCCAAGCCGGTAAGAACTGCTGCTATCGAGCAGGCTTCAAAGCTTGCTGAAAAATTCGGCGACGTAAATAACGGCAAGGCTATCACTTCAAGCAACCTGAGAGGTGAGCTTCTTACTGCTGAGGTGCTCAAGAGACATCCTGATGAGTTCGGAAGCTTCGCTGAGAATTTCAATGAGAAGGTTTCTGCTTTCTCTGAAACTTTCACTGTACTCGGTGCTAATCTCGGAAAAACTCCTGAATTCCACCCTGAAACATGGAACAAGGAATCACTGATACTCTTCTGTATCCCATTCCTTGCAGGTCTTGCACAGCTTCTCTTCTCTATGTACTCTATGATGCATCAGAAGAAGACAAACCCTAATGCTAACGCAGCAGGCGGCGGTTGTATGACAGCTACTATGCTTCTTATGCCGCTCATGTCAGTATGGTTCGCTTTTGAGCTTCCTGCCGGTATCGGTTTCTACTGGATATGGTCTTCACTTATAAGCTTTATAATCACTTTCCTCCTTAACCAGTACTTCACCAAGGAGAGAATAACTGCTATCAACGAGAAGGAAAAGGAAAAGGCTCGTATTTACGCTGAAAAGCACCCTGAAAAAAAGACTTTCATGCAGAGAATGCTGGAACAGCAGGCTGCTATGGAGCAGCAGAATGGTGCTGCTTCAAGAACTAACGCCAATGGCGAAAAGGTATCCCGTTCTGAACAGAACAAGATGAATCGTGATGCGCTCAACGAAGCCCGTAAGCGTATGGCTGAAAAATACGGCGATTCTTATGATGAAAATGAGGAATAAACTTTGAGGGAGGTATATACAATGACTGAAGTATTTACAGCAAAGTCCGTTGAAGAAGCTAAAGAAATGGCTGCTAAGAAATTCGGTAAGAGTATAAATGAAATAAGATTTGAAATAATTGACGAGGGAAAAAAGGGACTTTTCGGACTCGGCGCTAAAGAGGCAAAGGTAAAGGCTGTTTACAGCGAGGATGCTCCTGCACCTGCCCCTGAGAAAAAGCCTGAGCCTGCCGCTGCCCCGGCACCTGCACCTGTTAAGGAAGAAGAGCCAAAGCCTGTAGTTGTTGAGGAAACTCCTGCTGCTGAGCCTGTCAAGGCTGAAAAGACCGAAGCTCCTGCTGCTGAAGAGGTAAAGAGTGCTGCTGTCGTTGAAGCTGCTCCCGTTGATGAAAACGCTGAGGAAGAGGATTTCTCTCTCGATAACTTCACAAAGATCGAGGATGAAGCTCTTCTTGATCCAAAGGTAAAGATCGCTAAGGACTATATCACAAGTATTCTCCGTGCTATGGATATCGACGCTGAATTCACTGTATATCAGAACGAAAACGGCGCTGTTATCAATATCGAAAGCGATAATAACGGTACTATAATCGGCAGAAGAGGCGAGACTCTCGACTCTCTCCAGTACCTTTGCTCAATCATTGCAAATAAGGGTGATAAGGATTATTTCCGCATCACTATCGACTGTCTCGGTTACCGCAGCAAGAGAAAGGATACTCTTGAACAGCTTGCTGCAAAGGTTGCAAAGTCAGTTCTCAGAACAGGCAGAAGCCAGCCGCTTGAGCCGATGAATCCTTATGAGAGAAGAGTTATCCACTCTGCTATCTCTAAGATCGAAGGCGTTTCTTCACGCTCAGTAGGTGAAGAGCCTTACAGAAAGATCATAATCTCTTCCAATAATCCGAGAAGAGACAACCGCCGCAGAAATAACAACAACCGTGATGACAGACGTGGCGGCGGAAGAAATAACAACAACAATAACAACAGACGCAGAAGAAACCACGATAACTATGAGCCAAGAGCTATCGACCTTTCTACTTCCTTCGAGAAGGACTACAAAAAGCCAAAGCCGGAGGATTCAATGAAGGGCGGTCTCTACGGTAAGATCGAGCTTTGATCTGTGCTGTTCCGGTGCTGATGCATCGGTATTATGAATAATTATTCAACAACGGCATTTTTTGCCGTTGTTTTTTTAGGAGTGATATTATGTCAACTATTGCTGCTGTTTCTACTCCAAACGCAGTAGGCGGCATAGCTGTTATACGTATATCAGGTGAGGACGCTGTAGGAGTTGCAGAGAGGATATTCAAGCCTGCCGGCGGTAAAAACGTGGCGGATATGGCTGGTTATACCTGCGCTTACGGCATCGCTCACGACGGCGGAGAACGTATTGACGACTGTATCCTTACGGTTTTCAAAGCTCCGCACAGCTATACCGGCGAGGATACCTGCGAGATATCCTGCCACGGAGGTCTGTATGTATCAAAGAAGATACTACGTGCTGCGCTGAAAAACGGCGCTGTCAACGCCGAAGCAGGAGAGTTCACGAAAAGAGCTTTCCTCAATGGCAAGATAGACCTCACTCAGGCGGAAGCTGTTATGGATATAATCTCTGCAAGAGGTGAACTGGAGCTTAAAATGGCTGAACAGCTTCGTGAGGGTGCTGCTTTCAAGAAGGCTAAAAAGTGCTCTGACAGGCTGCTTGTGCTGCTGAGCGGACTTGCAGCATGGACTGATTATCCCGATGAGGATATCCCCGAAGTCGAGCCGGAGCATCTGAAAAGCGAGCTGTACGCTGTAAAAGAAGAACTACAGTCGCTCATACGCAATTACGACAGCGGAAGGATAGTCCGTGAGGGCGTTGCTACTGCTATCGTTGGCAGACCTAACGTCGGTAAATCGACGCTGTTCAACTGTCTCAGCGGCTGCGAGAGAAGTATTGTTACCGATATCGCAGGTACTACCCGTGACGTTGTTGAGGAGTCTGTAAGGCTCGGAGATATTGTGCTCAGACTTTCGGATACTGCCGGTATCCACGATACTGATGACTTAATTGAAGGAATCGGAATCAATATTGCAGAGAAAACAGTAGATGCCGCAGAGCTTGTAATAGCGGTGTTTGACGGAAGTTGTCCTCTCACGGCGGACGATTTTTACTTAATTAATCGACTTAAAGGAAAGAAATGTATTGCTGTAATCAACAAAACGGATAAAGAACAGATGATCGACACCTCCAGTATCGAAAATGCGAATATACAAATTGTATGCGTTTCTGCTAAGGAAAATGACGGTATTTTGGCTCTGGAAAGGGCTGTTGAAAATTTGTTCAAAATAGACAAAAACAGCTTTTCTGTCGTTTCTGCGGCAAATGAGAGACAAAAAATGTGTATTGAAAATGCTCTTGGAAGTATCAGCGAGGCAATATCTATCGTTGAAAACAGTCAGATGCTTGATGCTTTGAATGTTGTGATAGACGAGACTGAACAGTACCTTCTTGAACTTACCGGCGAGAGGATCACTGAGGCAGTTGTTAATGAAGTGTTCTCACGCTTTTGTGTTGGAAAATAATGTTCCATGTGGAACAATAAAATGAGGAATTATTATGTCATATAAAATGGGCGACTTCGATGTCGCTGTTGTTGGTGCAGGTCATGCCGGAGTTGAAGCTGCTCTTGCTTCGGCTCGTATCGGCTGCAAGACCGTAATGTTTACTATATCTCTCGATCAGATCGCTAATATGCCCTGTAATCCGTCAATTGGCGGTACTGCTAAAGGTCATCTCGTCCGTGAGATAGACGCTCTTGGCGGCGAAATGGGCAAAGGTGCTGACGAGTGTTTCATTCAGAGCCGTATGCTTAATCGTGGTAAAGGTCCGGCTGTTCACAGCCTTAGAGTGCAGGCTGACCGTGTGAAGTACCATAATTACATGAAAAAAGTCTGTGAAGCTCAGGAAAATCTCTACGTTAAACAGGGAGAAATAGCTGATATTATCGTCGAGGACGGCAAAATTACCGGTGTTCGCACAACTCTCGGCGCTGAATATTCAGTGAAAGCTGTGATTATTGCGACCGGTACTTATTTAAAAGGTAAGATACACATCGGCGAATCGAACTATGAGAGTGGTCCTGATGCAGCTCTTCCAAGCAGAAGTTTGTCACAAAGTCTGCTTGATGCAGGCGTTGAATTAAGGCGTTTCAAGACCGGTACGCCTTGCCGAGTTCACAAGAGAAGTATCGACTTTGATGCTATGGAACGTCAGGACGGCGATGACGAAATAGTGCCGTTTTCATTCGATACTCCGGTCGATGGTCTGAGCAATCAGGTGAGCTGTTACATAACTTATACAAATAGTAATACACATAAAGTGATCTTGTCGAATCTTGACCGTTCTCCGCTGTATAGTGGCAGAATCGAGGGTGTTGGTCCAAGGTACTGTCCGTCAATCGAGGACAAAATTGTGAGATTTTCAGACAAACCGAGACATCAACTGTTCGTTGAGCCGATGGGACTCTCTACCGATGAATACTATTTACAGGGTATGTCATCTTCACTTCCTGAGGACGTTCAGCTTGCCTTTTTGAGAACTATCAAGGGACTTGAAAATGTAGAGATAATGCGCCCAGCTTACGCCATTGAGTATGATTGCTGCGATCCGTTACAGCTTCTTCCTACTCTTGAATTTAAAAAGATAAGCGGACTTTATGGTGCAGGACAGTTCAACGGAAGCTCCGGATATGAAGAAGCTGCTGCTCAAGGATTGGTTGCTGGCATCAACTCTGCGTTGAAGATTCTCGGAAGAGAACCAATGATACTCAGCCGTTCAAGTTCATACATTGGTACACTTGTTGATGACCTTGTTACAAAGGGATGCTCAGATCCTTACCGTATGATGACTTCACGCAGCGAGTACCGACTTATCCTCCGTCAGGACAATGCCGACCAGCGTCTTATGCCGATCGGTCACAGGATCGGTCTTGTCAGTCAGGAGCGCATAGACCGTCTTAATGAGAAGATAAAACTCACTGAAATGGAGATAAAAAGAGTGTCTTCTACCACTCTTGCACCAAGCGAAAAATTGAATAATTATTTAGAAAGTAAGGGTACAGCGGCTTTAAAGACCGGCTGCAAGATAGCTGACCTCATAAGACGACCACAGCTCAATTATAACGATATTGCTCAGTTTGATCCTGAACGTCCGGAGCTTAGTGCTGATGTCTGTGAGCAGGTTGACCTGCAAATAAAGTACAAAGGCTACATAGACAAGCAGCTTGAACAGATCGCTCAGATGCAGAAGCTTGAAGAAAAGTTGCTGCCAAAAGATACTGATTATAGCCAAGTTTACGGTCTCAGACTTGAAGCAGCTGAGAAGCTGAACAAAGTCCAGCCTATATCAATAGGTCAGGCTTCGAGAATTTCAGGCGTTTCACCGGCTGATATTTCTATGCTTGTTGTCTGGCTTCAGAAAGAAAAGAGGTGATAGTGATGCTTCCGGATTTTGAATTTTCTTGCTCTATGTTCAAAAAATATGGACTTGAACTTTCTGAGCTTCAATACGAGAAAATGGATAAATATGCAGAATTTTTGGCTGAATATAATAAAAATGTTAACCTTACTGCAATTACAGAATCAAAAGATATACTTATAAAACACTTTATAGATAGTATTCTTTTAACAAAATATATTGATTTCCCTCAGGGAGCTTCACTTATTGATGTCGGAACAGGCGCTGGATTTCCGTCAGTTCCGTTGAAAATTATGCGTGATGACCTGAAAATAACTCTCCTTGACAGCCTTGCAAAGCGCATAACTTTCCTTGAAAAACTCTGTGATATTATCGGTGCTGACGCTGAATTTGTTCACGGCAGAGCTGAGGATATTTCAAAAATGCCTGAATATAGAGAAAAATTTGACTTCTCATGTGCGAGGGCAGTTGCAAACCTTTCTGTTCTCTCTGAACTTTGTATTCCTTTTGTTAAAGTCGGCGGACATTTTCTTTCCTTGAAAGGTCCAAATGAGGAGATTGATCCGGCTCTTAAAGCTTTCAACCTTTTAGGAGGAAATGTTGAAAACTCCTTCGACTATGATCTTGAATCAGATCAGCGCAGACTTATTGTTATCAAAAAAATTTCGCAAACACCGACAAAATATCCGAGAAACAGCAGTCAGATCAAAAAGAAGCCTCTCTGATAATGTCATAAAATGAATAATTATTCGCCGGATGGTCAAAGTCCGGCGAATTTTTTTAATTGAATCTATTTCCCGTAAATGATATCATTGAAAAAAACGTGAAAAGCGAGGATGATATTATGTCAGGATTTTTGAATTTTACAAAGGAAAAACAGGTGAATAAGGTCGTTGAGGTCAGGGCAGAGGATATTCTTCCGAATCCGAACCAGCCGAGAACTGATTTCTCGGATAAGGACATTGCTGCACTTTCGGAATCTATCGCTCAGAATGGCATTTTACAGCCTTTATCTGTCAGAAAAAACGGTGATGTCTATGAGCTTATTGCAGGTGAAAGGCGTTTGAGAGCGGCTAAAATGTGCGGACTTCTCAATGTGCCGTGCATCGTTTACGATATGACGGACAGAAGCTCTGCTATTCTTGCTCTTGTCGAGAATATTCAGCGTCAGGACTTGTCTTTTTTTGACGAGGCTGCTGCGATCGAGAAGCTTATAAGCTACTATGGCATGACACAGGAGGAGGCTGCCGCTAAACTTGGGAAGGCTCAGAGTACCATTGCTAATAAGCTGAGGTTGCTTCGTCTGACACCGGATGAACGGGCACTTATAAATAAATATGGCCTGACAGAGCGCCATTCACGGGCTTTGTTGAAGCTTGCAAGTCCGGAGGACAGAATAATTATTCTCGAAAAGGTCATAAATAATGAGCTGAACGTCGAAAAGACCGAGAAACTTGTTGATGATTACATAGGCTGCAAGAAAGTAAAGCAGAGTTACAAGAAGCGTTCAAAGGTATTCCATAACGTGAAAATCTTTATTAATACTATCAATAAGGCTGTCGAGACTATGCAGGCGGCTGGAATTTCAGCTGATTCACGGAAAATAATGGGGGAGGACTATGTGGAATATCGTGTAAGGATACCGATGCAGAAGTGATTGTTCCACATGGAACAATCACAAGAAATGTTTCATGTGAAACATTTCTGATGCAAATGGAATTGTTTCATGTGCATGGCAACGGTATTTACGTCTGCGAGAGCAAACTTGCCTTACGTTTTAATTAACAACGCAATATTGCGTGGGTGCAGGGAGCCGCTTGCTCCCTGCCGGATTCCAAAGGCAGAGCCTTTGGCAGGGTGTGGGACAGCGTCCCAATATCGTTCAAGCGCTCTGAAAA
>DEBW01000102.1:36521-39798 GCA_002348905.1 Ruminococcus flavefaciens
ACTCTGTAAGAGAGAGTTTTTCCTTTGCAGAGAAAACGTGTGAGTTGATTTGCAGGCAAATCAACGTGGATTTCCTGATTATTTATAAAAAAGTAAATGTTGTTGCACTGTTCCATGTGGAACATTATAATTTGATTATATTTTATTTACAACTAATTTTTATCAAATCTATACTTCTTCACCAAAGAGGAACAACTTCGGGAGACAGGAGAGAGGAAAAAAGAAAACTGGTACAAAAATTGACATTTTCCTCTCTCCTTTCTCCCTACGTTTTTCCTCTCTGGACTCTCTTTTTCCTCTCCCTCTTTCCTCTCACCCTTTGTCAATTTTTGACTACAGTACGAAAAACACCTTAACGGTGTTTTCGCACAAAGACAAATGAAATTGATGAATGTTAGTTGTTATTCTGTAAGGTTAGTGTATCAGATTAAAAAATCATAATGTTTCTGATAGCTATTATATAAAAAGAAAGTTCCGATTCCTTGCAAATCAGCACAATTGCTATTTACAAAAGCCTTTTTTAGTGCTATAATATACTTATGTTGCAAAGAAAGGAAGATACTATGGGTAAAATAATCGCTGTTGCTAACCAGAAAGGCGGTGTCGGCAAAACTACTACTGTAGTTAACCTCGCTGCTTACCTCGGTTTCAGAGACAAAAAAGTGCTTTGCATCGACGCTGACCCTCAGGGCAACTCTACTACTGCCTTCGGTATTAAGAAAAAAGGCGTTTCTGCTTCAACTTATGATGTGCTTATAGGTAAGGCTCGCATTCAGGATGCTATTATCGAAACTGAATTCAAAAACCTTTCAGTTGTGCCTGCTACTGAGAACCTCGCCGGTGTTGAAATAGAACTCCTCAATATGGAAAACAGGGTGAATAGACTGAAAATGCAGCTCCTGCCAATAAAAGACAGCTATGATTACATATTTATAGACTGTCCGCCGGCTCTCGGTTCGCTGACTATCAATGCTCTTGTTGCCTGTGACAGTATTATAGTGCCTATGCTGGCTGAATTCTTCGCATTGGAAGGTCTTTCTCAGCTTGTGAATACTATTAAAATAGTTAAAAATAATTATAATCCGTCGCTGGATATAGAGGGTATCCTCTTTACTATGTTCGACAGCAGACTTAAAATTGCCAACGATGTTGTTGCTGAGGTTGAAAAGTACTTCCCCGGCAAGGTGTTTGAAACAAAAATACCACGTAATGTTCGTATTTCCGAAGCTCCGAGCCACGGAAAGCCTATTATGTACTACGACAAAGGCTCAAAGGGAAATGATTCCTATACTCTCCTCGGACTTGAAGTGCTTGGCGAACCTCTGGTGCTTCCTCAGAAGAAAAGGAGAGGTATCTTCAATTTCAAAAAATAATTCCGAAAGGTTGAATGTGAAATGGCAAAAGGTGGTTTAGGTACTGTTGGCTTTGACTCTCTGTTTCTTGATAATTCCAATGATGTTCAGATAAAAAAGACTCTGCGCCTTGCTGAGATAGAGCCTAACCGGGATCAGCCCCGTAAGTCTTTCAGCGATGAGGCTATCGCTGCTCTTGCGGATTCTATCAGGGATCACGGTATGATACAGCCTATACTCGTTCGTCCTCTTGATACCGGTGGCTATCAGATAGTGGCAGGTGAGAGAAGATGGCGGGCTGCACGTATGCTCGGTCTTGATGAAGTCCCTGTAACTATAAGGGAACTCAGCGACACTGAGACTATGCAGATAGCTATTATCGAGAACCTCCAGCGTGAGAACCTCAACCCTGTTGAAGAAGCAAGCGGTTATAACGAACTTATCGAGAAGTACGGCATGACACAGGAACAGGTGGCTAAAATGGTCGGAAAGTCCCGTTCTGCCATTGCAAACTCAGTAAGAATGCTCGCACTTCCTCAGCGTGTTATTGGTATGCTGGAAAAAGGCGAGATATCCGCAGGTCACGCAAAGGCACTTCTTAGTTTCGATGATGAAGAAATGCTCATAGCTGTTGCTAACAGAGCGGCTGACGGCGGTATGACTGTACGTCAGGTCGAGCGTCTTGCTAAAAAGGCGGAAGAAGCTGAAAATGAAGCAGACATCAAGGCTGACAAAAGAATAGATAATTACTTTGTGGAAATGGAGCTTTCTCTCAATGAACGCCTCGGACGCAAGGTAAAAGTTGATTACGGTAAAAACAAGGGTGCGCTTATCCTTGAATTTTATGATAAAGAAGATCTGGCGGCTCTCGCACAGAAGCTTACAGATGAAGTATAAAGGAGTAAAGTTAAAATGATCGACATTAAACTTATCAGAACTAATCCTGAGCTTGTTAAGGAGAATATCAAGAAGAAGTTTCAGGACGAAAAGCTCGAACTCGTTGACAAGGTAGTTGAACTTGACAAGAAGTTCAGAGAAACTAAGGTCGAATGTGACAGCCTTCGTAATGTACGTAAGGTAAGAAGTAAAGAGATCGGCGGCTTCATGGCTAAGGGCATGAAGGAAGAGGCTGAGAAGGCAAAGGCTGAGGTTTCTGAGCTTGGCGACAAGCTCACAGCTATGGAAGAGCTTGAAACAAAGCTTGAAGCTGAAATAAAGGAAATCATGATGGTAATACCTAACATCATCGACGACAGCGTTCCGATAGGTAAGGACGATTCCGAAAACGTTGAGATCGAGAAGTTCGGTGAGCCTGCTGTTCCTGATTTTGAAGTTCCTTATCACGTTGATATCATGGAAAAGGTAAACGGCATCGACATTGACAGCGCAAGAAATACAAGCGGTAACGGTTTCTACTACCTCAAGGGTGATATCGCACAGCTCCAGTCATGTATACTCTCTTATGCAAGAGATTTCATGATAGATAAGGGATTTACATATTATATTCCGCCTTTCATGATAAGAAGTGCTGTTGTTTCAGGCGTTATGAGCTTTGATGATATGGCAAATATGATGTACAAGATAGAAGGTGAAGACCTTTACCTCATCGGTACTTCTGAGCACTCCATGATCGGTAAGTTCATTGATACTATCCTCCCTGAGTCTGACCTTCCGCAGACACTCACAAGCTACTCACCATGTTTCCGTAAGGAAGTTGGTTCAAAGGGCATTGAGGAGCGTGGCGTTTATCGTATCCACCAGTTCGAGAAGCAGGAAATGGTAGTTGTATGTAAGCCGGAGGAGTCTATGGACTGGTTCCACAAGCTCTACAGCTATACTGTTGAATTCTTCCGCACACTTGATATACCTGTACGTACTCTCGAATGTTGCTCCGGCGACCTCGCTGACCTCAAGGTAAAGTCTAT
>DEBW01000102.1:39843-56556 GCA_002348905.1 Ruminococcus flavefaciens
GACGTTGAAGCATGGTCACCTCGTCAGAAGAAGTACTTCGAGGTAGGAAGCTGTTCTAACCTCGGTGATGCACAGGCTCGCCGTCTTGGTATCAGAATAAAGACAGAGGACGGAAACAAGTATTTCCCACATACTCTTAACAATACCGTTGTTGCTCCTCCGAGAATGCTCATCGCATTCGTTGAGAACAATCTCAATGAGGACGGAAGCATCCGTATTCCAAAGGCACTCCAGCCTTATATGCGTAAAGAGCTTATCAAAGTTCCTGAGAAGAAGTAATATACAACATAAACAAAAAAGCCGGTTGAAAAATCAACCGGCTTTTTTGCGGATACTAATCCGTGGCGTTAGAAAGGAAGAATATTTTTTTGTGTTTTGATTATGTTTTCGTCTGCTCTCTT
Source organism: Ruminococcus flavefaciens (assembly GCA_002348905.1). GTDB lineage: Bacteria > Bacillota > Clostridia > Oscillospirales > Ruminococcaceae > Ruminococcus > Ruminococcus flavefaciens_O. Next base: position 40,245 of record DEBW01000102.1, read on the forward strand.
AGCAGCTGAACATAAGCTTAAACTGAATAAAGCTGTTGTTCCTCCAACTAAGATTGTTAATGTCCCGATCACTACTGATACCATTTCAATCATCACCTCTTGGCTAAAATTGCACCTTGTGCTATTATTTTCCCCGAATTTCATTCCTTATTGAATTATATTAAGCTGATTTCCTTAAAATAACCTTAATATATAATTTAATCGTTTTGAGAAGAAATTTTGTTGAAAATTGTTAAGTTAATATTAATATAATTCTTTATCTGGGTATTATTATAATAGTGCAATTTGTATAACGTGTGATAAAAAAGTGAAATATACTATCTCCTTCCATTTTCGTCACCATATTTTGCCACTGTACATAAGCACATGGCAAAAACTCCCATAGTACCGCCAAATAAGCTGCCAAGCAAAAAATTGAGCATAACATCACCCCTTATATATTATGCACAAATCAAGGTTTATGTAATCATCTTTTAAGCTGATTGAGAATTATTTTTTAAATCTTGAGGTTAAATTATATCACGACTTTTTCACAAAACTGATTAAAATAACACTCTGCTATTTTTTCTTTGCTCGCTTGTTGACAGCTTCTATAACCGAGGGTTCGTCCTTTAATTTCAGATAGCAGGAGTTGCATATCTCGCAGTCAACTTCTGCACGGTGAGCGCCGTTTATGTTTATACCGTAATGGTCAGCAACACTTGTCTGAGAACGGCTTGAAAGCTGGGGGAGAGCCAGCCTTGAAAACCTGAGTACATCAAGGTAGTCGTTGCCAAGTATGATATCGTGCTTTCTCAGCAGAAAATCATACAGGAAATTGATATCAAAATTCACGTTGTAACCCATGATGATATCATTTCCAAGGAAATTATAAAAGTCCATGACAGCACTTTCAATATCCGGAGCATTTTCTACCATAGAATTGCTTATACCTGTAAGCCTTGTAATGAATGACGGTATCTTTTTCACTGGCTTTACGAGAGTTGAAAAAGTCTCGTCCTTTTTGAAGTTACGGTATCTGACCGCAGATATTTCGATTATCTCGTTGAATACCGATGAAAGACCTGTAGTCTCGATATCCACAACGCAGTAATCAGACGGAAATCCAAGCAGACTCTTACCTTTTTTTCGTTTTGTATTATCCATAGCGACCTCCTGAAAATAAACTGTTACTATATTATAATACCTCTGAAGTGAAATGTCAAAAAATACAATAATTATTTTATATTTTGTTGCATATGCCACTTTTATTATAACTTAAAATATGGTATAATGAGAATATTAAGTATATCATTCCAGGAGGAATAAAATGAAAACCAATAAAATAATTATAGCTATGCTTTGTGCTGCTATGTGTGTGAGCGCTGCATCCTGCAACGGCAATGACAAGAAAACCTCAGGTAATAAGAGTACGTCTGTCACTGTTCAGGGCGATGATTCAAGCAGTAACGCTGAAGAATCAAAGTCTGATTACGTTGAAGTTTCCGTTGAAGGCATGGAAGTTATAAAGACCGGATGGATAAACCTGCCTACAGGCAAGGAATATATAAACCTGCTCAATGCTCCCGATGAGAAGTATCTCAACGGTTACGCTTATGCAAACTTCCCTTGTGAGGTCTACAAGGAAGAAGGCGAGTGGCTGCTCGTCAAGACAAAGGGTAAGGTAGGATACATCCCTGCTGTAAACTTTACTGAGACTGCTCCGGAAAAAGAAGGCGAAGTAATCAGCGATACATCCGCTGACTAAAACTAAAAAAATAATATCAGGAAAAGAGGTAATCTGCAATGAACAATATCACAAAAGACATCTTTTACATCGGCGTGAACGACCATGAGCTTGATCTTTTTGAAGGTCAGTACGACGTACCAAACGGAATGGCTTACAATTCCTATGTCATAGTTGACAGTAAAACTGCTGTATTTGATACAGTTGACAAAAATTTCACTCAGCCGTGGCTCAGCAATATAAAAGAAGTTCTCGGTGACAGGAAGCCTGACTATCTCATAGTACAGCACGTTGAACCTGACCACTCCGCAAATATCGCAAGCTTCCTCAGTGAGTACCCTGATACTACAGTTGTAGGCAATGCCAAGACATTCGCTTTTATCAGCAGTTTCTATCCTGAGCTGGAGATAAAGAATACTCTCACTGTCAAGGACGGCGAGAAACTCAGTCTCGGCACACATGAGCTTACTTTCACAATGACACCTATGATACACTGGCCTGAGGTAATGATGACCTACGACAGCACTGACAAGGTATTCTTCTCAGCTGATGCTTTCGGCAAGTTCGGAGCTTTAGACGTTGACGAGGACTGGGCTTGTGAGGCTCGCCGTTATTATTTCGGAATCGTAGGAAAGTACGGTATGCAGGTTCAGGGACTTCTCAAAAAGGCTGCTGCTCTTGATATACAGACAATATGTCCGCTTCACGGTCCTGTGCTCAAAGAGAACCTCGGCTATTACATCGACCTTTACAATACATGGTCAAGCTACGGCGTAGAGTCTGAGGGAGTATTCATCGCTTATACTTCCGTATACGGCAATACAAAAAAGGCTGCTGAAATGCTCCGTGAAAAGCTTCTTGAAAAGGGCTGTCCAAAGGTAGCTATCGCAGACCTTGCCCGTGAAGATATGGCTGAGTCAGTTGAGGACGGTTTCCGCTACGGTAAACTTGTTCTTGCTACCACTACATACAATGCTGAGATATTCCCATTCATGAACCAGTACATCGACTGGCTCGTTGAGAGAAATTATCAGAACCGCACTATCGGTATCATAGAGAACGGCTCATGGGCACCTACTGTTGCAAGAATAATCAAGGCTAAGTTTGAAAAGTCAAAGAATATCACATGGCTCGATACTATCGTGTCTATCAAGTCCGCTGTAAAGGCTGAGAATATCGCACAGATAGAAGCTATGGCTGATGAACTTATAAAAAAATAAGCTTGATACTGAAAAGCCCCTGATTAAAAAAATCAGGGGCTTTTTATAGTATATGTAATTTTTAGCCGATCGAAGGTCTTGCTGATAAAGAGTTAGTAGCCATAAAGAGTGAAGATGATGCTGCAACAGGGCTCATGAGGACTTTACCTGTACCTCTGTAAACGTTTACGAAGCCTTCGCCGCTTACTGCTGAGCCGAGAAGTGACTTTGTGGACTTCTCAACTGTGAAGTTGAGTGATGCAGACCAGCATACTGCAAGGTTGCCGTCTATCTTTAATACTTCGTTGTTCATCTCTATCTCAACAAGCTCGGACATAGGAACGTTGCATTCAAGTGCAGCAACACCAGTACCGCTGAGAGTGAGGTTGAAAAGTCCCTCACCGCCGAGAGCTGCTGATGAAAGATTTCTTCTGGAGATAACACTCTGCTTTACAGTACCGTCGCAGGCGAGGAACATACCGTCTTCTACTACCATGCCAGCGCCCCACTGTGAAACGTCCTGAAGAATGATATATTTATATGTAGGTTCGAGAACAAGAGTACCTACGCCCTTATACTCAGGCTTTACGGCAGATTCTTTTGTAACTGCACCCTTGAACATCTTGCCCATTAAGTCACCGACACCGGTTACATTGGTCTGAGCCTCGATATTTCCGGCTATCCACTGCATAGCTCCAGCTTGAAGAACAGCGGAGTTTGTGCCGTTCATGTTGATGATGACCTGTCTGCGGTGAACGCCCATTTTGCTCATGAAGTATTCCATTTCAGCAGATGAAGGAGATACGCTGAGGTCTGAGTAATACTCAAGAACGTTGAAGTTTCCGAGAGTAGATACTATCTTACGCTTTTCGTTGGTAAGGTTTTTAATGTTCATATCGAACACCTCCATAAATATGTTGTAAAAGTTATACCTTATAAATAGCAGGTACATTTTTATTATACAATGGAGAAAGGTCAAAGTCAATAGTTTTTTAATACGGTTATAAACTTAGTATATAGCTTTAAAATAAAATTAACATCAATGGCAGAAAAAATTCTAATATTGTAATATTCAAAGCAAAAAAATGTACTAATATACAGATACGTATCTTACATCAACAAAACGGGAGGTGGATGCCGGTGAATGAATTTGAGGAGGTATACAACAAATTCAAGCCTGATGTATACAGGTTCCTGCTTGGAATGACATACTACGACTGCACGGCTGCCGAGGAGCTTACTCAGGAGACATTCTATCAGGCGTTCCTCTCATTCGGAAAATTCCGTGGAGAATGCAGTTTTAAAACGTGGCTGTTTCAGATAGCGAAGAATATCTATGCAAAATATGTACACAAAGAGTCACGCCAGCGTGATATTGCATCACGTCAGAGTGATGAAACAGTACCTCCGCCAACGGCTGAACTTGAACAGAAAGAGCTGCTTTCGCATCTCCGAACGCTCATTGACGAGCTTGAAGAACCTGCACGTTCAATAATGCAGTATCGTCTTTACTCAGACCAAAGCTATGCCGAGATAGGTTATTCTTTAAAGATACGTGCGAATACTGCGGCGGTGATATACAACCGTACTGTAGCAAAACTTCGTAAAGCTATGAAAGAGAGGTATGGATATGAAATATGACCATGACATAATACGTGACTTAATGCCGCTGTGCATTGACGGTATCGCATCTGAAAAGTCCAGTGAAGCGGTAGAGAAGCATATCACGGAATGTTCCGACTGTAAAAAGGAGTGGGAACAAATGAAGAAAAATATAAATCCCTGCGAATACGTTCCTTTGCTGGATGATACAGTAAAATACAAAGAAACTGCAAAACGTATCCGCAAGCGCAACCGCTGGATACTGCTGAAAGTGACCTGTGCAACGCTGATAGCAGTATTCATATTAGGCATAATAGGCAATTACATCGACGGAGCAAGATTTACTCCAAAGGGTTCAGCAAAAGCAGAGATAAAAGAAGTATTGCTTGACACATATGAAACTCCGGAGCAGGCAAAAAATGCTTCTAAGCCAGATATAACATTTCTTGGTACGATAAAAAGTCCCGACAAAAAAGCTGCTGCCACATATGCACTTATATATCAGCCTGACAAGAACGAGACATTTTTCGTGTCCTGTGATTCTGACCGGAGCGACCTGCTGAGAATGGGAATGTGGATAGGCTGCGGATGGAGTTTAGGCGAATTAAATAAAGATATTGGAATAACAATGAACGGAGGTGCTTTTGACTACGAAAATGGAGCTAAGTGGTTCGGCAGCGTGGCTTTCTGTGTAACTGACGAAAATATAAAAAAGATAAGCTTTACGATGAATGAACAGACTTACGAACTGACACCAGATGAAAAAGGCTTCTGCGGAATAGGCTACGACGTTTATAACCAGAATAGACAATACGTCGGTCTGCCGTTCAACGGCAAGATAAGCGAAGGCACAGCAACTGACGAAAACGGCAGGGTACTATATTCCATACAGCAGGTAACCGAAAATTTCGCCGGAAAAGATGTCACTTACTATGATTGGGTAAAAAGTTGAGTTTTTAGGGGCGTGTTCAGTGCGCCCCTAAAATAGTTTTTGACAGCTTGACAAACAGCGAAATTTGCAATATAATATTGTATGTGAAAGAGAGAGCTGAAAAGCTCTCTTTAATTATGTATATGAAGGGAAATGATAATTCATGGAAACCTATGCGATACTACGTGACCTTGCGGTCATAGTTATCTGCGCCAAGGCTTTCGGACTGCTTGCACGACGGTGCAAAGCTCCAATGGTAGTGGGAGAGATAATCGCCGGACTTGTTATAGGTCCGTGTCTGCTGAACATCGTTCAGCCCACTGATTTCATCAACAAAATGGCTGAGATAGGCGTTGTGCTCATAATGTTCTCTGCCGGTCTTGAAACTAATTTGCAGGAACTTAAAAAGTCAGGCTTTGCGGCTCTGATAATCGCCTGCGTCGGAGTATTTGTCCCGCTTGTCGGAGGAAGTCTGCTGTATATGGGAATATACGGTTTTGCTTCATTCGGTACGGACGAGTTCTTCAAGGGAGTATTCATCGGCAGTATCATGACTGCTACTTCTGTAGGCATCACAGTTGAGGTGCTGAAAGAAATGGGATATCTCAAGAGCAGGGTAGGGCAGACGATACTCAGTGCCGCAATAATTGACGATATCATTGGTATCATCGTACTCACATTCGTGCTTGGATTCAAAGATCCGGACAGCAATGCGCTGCTTGTATCAGGAAAGATAGTTCTTTTCCTTATCCTCTCCGTAATAGTCGGATTCATCTTCTACAAGCTTTTCAAGTACTACGATGACAAGCACGTTCACACAAGAAGAATACCGATAATCGCAATAAGCCTCTGTTTTGCAATGGCATATGTGGCTGAGAGATACTTTGGTATCGCTGATATAACAGGTGCTTACATAGCAGGAATAATTCTCTGTAATGTACGGGATGCTGAGTACATCGACCGTAAGGTAAGCGTGAACGGATACATGTTCTTTGCTCCGATGTTCTTCGTCGGCATAGGACTTAAAACGGATTTCAGCAATGTTGATACAAGCATGATACTTTTCTCAGTCGGATTTGTTATCGTGGCTCTTCTCACTAAGATAATCGGCTGCGGACTTATCTCAAAGTGCTTTAAGTATAGTTGGGCAGACAGTCTGAAAATCGGTATCGGCATGATGACACGAGGAGAGGTCGCACTTATCATCACAAATAAAGGTCTTGGACTTGGAATAATAGATTCATCATATTTCACAGCGGTAATACTTCTGATAATCATATCCAGCATAGTAACTCCGCTTCTGCTGAAATACCTGTTCAGCAAATACCCTGAAAAGGCACTGACCGAGAATACTTGATACATAAATAAAGAGCAGACGACTGCTTTACTTATATAGAAAAATTGTACTTTTTATTGAGGGAAACCCTTTTGAAAAAGGGTTCTCCCTGATAAAAGGTATGATCTTCCGTATAAGCAAAGCAGTTATCCGCTCTTTTATTTTTTATACAAAAAAGGCTGGTATTATTTGTTCAGAAAGTATAATTAAATTGTATTGAAAAATCCGCCGGAAAATGTTATAATATTAATGCACATATCTTTTTGAATCTATTGCTATTAACAATAGTGAAAGGAGTAATTATGAGAAAGAACTTTATTGCTGCATCTGTTGCAGCGGCTGTTACGTTCAGCAGTATTCTTGGGGGAGCGTACTGCACACCAGTATCAGCGGAGGATGCTGATATCAATTGTACTTCATACAGCGGTTCAAATGCCGGCTCACAGGACTATTCAAGATGGGCATCAGTTGTTGATTCTTACCTTGTACGCCTTGACGGCGGCTGGATGAAAGTACAGGGAAACATCAGTTCAATGTCAGGCAAGGTTGTTGCGGAGTATTTCAGCGATGATTTTGAACTCACTGACAGAAAGATAATCTCTATGAAGCTTCCTGTGTTCGGCGGCTTTTATAAAGCTTCTGACGGCAGCTATTTCATTATCTCAGGTCAGTCAAACGAGGATGAGAGCGACAGCAATCCTGTATACAACATTGCGAAGTATGATGCAAAGTGGAATCTTGTCAGCAATGACAGCCTTCTCGGAGCTAATACACTTAATCCGTTCGATGCAGGTTCTCTCAGATGTACCGACAACGGCAAGTACCTTATCGTGCGTACCTGCCATACAATGTATACATCCGAGGACGGTCTGAATCATCAGGCAAACGTTACTATCGAGTTTGATATGAATACAGGCAAGATAACTGACAGTTTCTACAAGGTAGCAAATTTCTCAGTCGGCTATGCGAGCCATTCCTTTAACCAGTTCGTACTCCTCAACGGCAATAATATAGTTGCTGTTGACCACGGAGACGCTTACCCACGTTCAATAGCTCTTACAAAGTACAATACGGATATGTCATCCGGACAGTTTGCTCCAAGCTGGGGCAATCCTTGTACTGTGGTCAATATTATGACTTTCGGCGGAAATATCGGCGACAATACTACCGGAGCTTCTGTAGGAGGTTTCGAGCAGAGCAGTACACATTATATCGTTGCCGGAAATACTGTTGACCAGTCAAATTATTCCGGAAACCGTACAAGAAATATCTTTATATCAGCCGTACCGAAAGATTCTCTTTCAACTGATAACGTTGCTACCTATATGCTGACCAGTTTTGCAGAAGGTGAAAAGTCTGCATCAACTCCTCAGCTTGTTGATATCGGAGACGATAAGTTCGCAGTATTATGGCAGTACGGAAACGATGTCAATTATACTTTCCTTGATGCTAACGGTAAGATGACCGGCAATAATATATATAAACTGGAAGGCAGGATATCTGACTGTAAGCCTGTCGTAAGTGACGGTGAACTTACATGGTATACATGGACTGATAATACTACCACTTTCTACAGTATCGACATTAATGATCCGGCATCTTACAGCAAAAATGATTATGTCACAGGTCATGACTATGAAAAGCAGGGCGATGTGGATGAAAACGGAAATGTAAAGCTTATCTGCAAAAAATGCGGCGAGAGCAAGACTATGAAAGTTCCGACAGGTTTTACTGTTTGGTGGAGCAGGTCTATTCAGGACAGAAGCGGTTCTGTGTCATACAGTTCTACAGCTACTCCTAAGCTTATAGATCCATCCGAGATTTTCACCATGAAGATGAATCCTTCATCTGCTGATACACTTGACAATACAGAGTTCAAGGTCGATGTTATCAGCGGTGCTGAATACGTTATACCTTTAGCTCCGAACAGCACAAGCACTGAGCAGCAGTTTGAATTTGCCAAGACTACTCCGGATACTACAATTGAACTTAAAGTATATCCTAAGTATAACGAAGCTGCTGCAAAGACTTTCAAGATACCGGTAGGTCACGACTATGAAACAATTGCAATAGAAGAGGCTACTGCTGAGCATGAAGGCTATGTACATTCAAGATGTAAGATATGCGGTACAGAGATAGAAGGCGTTATACCTAAACTTAATGTTTTAAAGGGCGACGTTAACGGCGACACAAGAATTGATGCCGCAGATGCTTCACTTGTACTTGTAGAGTATGCTAATCTTGCTACAGGCGGCGCTTTATCTTTGACAGATGAACAGGCAGAAGCCGCTGACTATAACAATGACGGTCTTATAGATGCTAAGGATGCATCTGAGATACTTGCATACTACGCTTACCTTTCAACTACATGATGTAAAACAGGGGACGGTTTAACACCGTCCCCTTAATTGTTCCACATGGAACATTTTTATTCGTAATCTTCCGAATGCTTTGGTTTGCGCTTGTAGACCTTCTTGCTGTCGAGGACTACTCTTGTTACTGGAGTTATTCCGTTCCAGTCACGGCGCTTTTCAGCGTTCAGTTTTTTCTGCTCCTTTTTGCTGAGCTTTTCAAAGGGTATGAATTTTTCCATTATTCTTCACCTTTCTTATTATGTGTATTGATATAGAAAAGCTGTTCAGTTCCGCCGTATATCGTTTTGAAATTTCCGATGTACCTGAATCCGTATTTTTCGTACAGACCAGTTTCACCGCTCATGATATAAACTTTTTCATAGCCGATACTGCCTGCATAATCAATTGCTTTTCTTATCATTTTTTCTGAGAGCCTGTTTCCTCTGTACCTTTCATCAACGAATACAAAACCTATTAACGGAGAGTATGGATATTCCGGAGAAAGTTCGTCCTTTTCAGTCAGCGTACAAAATCCGGCGATACTGTCATTTTCATATGCTGCAAAGACACGCTCCCATTCTTTGAACATTCCGTTACGCATTAGCTCAGAGAGGTATTTGCCAGCTGACCAAGAGCATTTATTAGCATATTCTGCTGTCATATCCCATTTTTTGTGCTGACTGTTCATTGTGAAGATATCCATTATTCCTCACCTGCCTTGAAATTGTATATCGGCTTGATTATCTCGTTTATCTCGACCGTATCAGTTATATTGTCAACGATATCTTCTATCGACTTGTACGCCATAGGGCATTCATCGAGAGTCTGAGCATTTACAGATGTGGTATAGATACCGCTCATCTGTTTCTTGAACTCTGATACAGTGAAGCTCTGTTTTGCCTGTGAGCGTGACATAAGTCTGCCTGCGCCGTGAGGAGCAGAACAGTTCCAGTCGGCATTTCCCTTGCCGGTACAAATGAGACTGCCGTCACGCATATTTATAGGTATCAGAAGCTTTTCTCCTGCTTCTGCTGATACAGCTCCCTTGCGGAGTATCATTGTATCAGTGTCGATATAGTTGTGTATAGTTGTGAACTGTTCAGTGATATGAAGATGCATACCTTTTATTATCTCGTCCATCATAGCCTGACGGTTGAGCATTGCGAACTGCTGTACTATTTTCATATCGTGGATGTACTGTCTGAAAAGTTCTCCCTCGCAGTAGGCGAGATGCTTTGGTACACTTGTGGACTTTGTGTTTTTGAGTTTGGTTATCTCTGCCTGTATCTGTTTTTCTTTGCCTTCGGACTTCAGTTTTTCCACGAGAGCGTCAACGTCCTTCTGTGCGCTTCCGTTGAGAAGTCGGTAGGCTTCCTCCTGATAGTACTTTGCTGTTTCAACTCCGAGGTGACGGGAGCCTGAGTGGATGATGATGTATATGCTTCCGTCCTCGCCTTTGTCAGCTTCGATGAAGTGGTTGCCTCCGCCGAGAGTACCGATGCTTCTTTCTGCACGTAATGGGTTTATATGCTCATAGCAGTAAAGCTCAGTGAGGTCTATCTTTTCATTGTAGCGGTGAGCCTTTTCACGTATCGCAAATCCGGAGGGTATCTTTTCGTATATGAGCTTATCAAGTTTCTGAAGTTCGATATGCTTTTCTTTCAGCTTTACAGTCTCCATACCGCATCCAATATCTACTCCCACGAGATTAGGTACGACTTTATCGGATATCTTCATGGTAGTACCAATGGTGCATCCTGCTCCGGCGTGGACATCGGGCATGATGCGGATATGTGAGCCTTCGCTCATTGGCTGATTGCAAAGCTCTATTATCTGAGATATTGCAGAAGGATCAATTATCTCAGTGAATACTCTGGCAGAGGTGTATTTTCCGTTTAATTCTATCATATAGTTCCTTTCCGGAATCTGCCCGATAAAACAAAAAGCACCCCTGTAAAGACAGGAGTGCTATTCACCTATATACGGAAACTCAGCACACGGCTGAACATATCGGGCAAACTCCATGCTTACATAAAATAATATTAAGTTCTGGCATCTTTGAGAAATAGAATGTATTTGTCATGGTGTTCACCGTCCTTTCGTAGAATATGCCATAATTATAATATCTTATATATAAAAAGTCAAGGGATATTTTGAAATGTAACTGAAATGTAAAAATTGCCCTTGTTATCATGTTAAAATAAAAAAATAAAAATTTTCTGAAATTTTTTTCTTTTTCGTGTAACACTTGCGTTACACGTTACGATTATTGTTTATGAAAGGTCGATCTTACAAAATAAATCAAAATCAAGGAGTGATGATAATGACAAGCAGAGAACTGGCAGATATGATGCAGAAGTCACCAGCGGACTGTCACAAAGCACTTGTCAAAGAATACGGCAGATACGTATACGCTATCGTTTACAATAAACTGAGAGGCTGCGGTACAAATGAGGACATGGAAGAATGTGTCAGCGATGTTTTCGCAGACCTGTTCATGAAGTGCGAGCTTGATATGTCCGATACGGATGATATAAAGTACCTCATATCAACTATAGCTCAGAGAAAGGCTATAGACAGTTTCAGAAGCCTGTCAGCAAAGGCAAATCATATCACTGATGCCGATGAGGACGATATGCAGGAGATGGTCTCAGATTTCAGTGTTGACGAACACGTTGACCGCTCTGAACTTCGCCGTATACTCCTTGATAAAATTGATGAACTCGGAGAACCTGATTCGACTATACTTATACAGAAGTTCTACTACAACAAGAATGCGAGTGAAATAGCAAAGAGCGTTTCAATGACCGCTTCGGCTGTAAGAACAAGATGTTCAAGGGCTATGGATAAACTTCGTACAAAGCTTGTAGAGTGCGGTGTTACTATATAAAGGAGGAGCAGGTATGAAAGAAAAAAATTTATTCGATATTCTCGAAAATGCGGAGAACGATTCAATGGATAGACTTATAGATAAATGTCCTGAGATATCGGACGAACAGCTTGATAAAATACTCGTTATGAGCGAAAGGAAGTTCAATATGAAAAAGATGGATTCAAACAAAACGATGAGAGATACTATTACTATGACCGGAAATGACTTCGTTGAAGGCGTTGAGCACGTTAAAAAGCCTGCATGGATAAATCCTCTCAGCATGGCTGCATCACTGATACTTATTGCAGGTATCGCTATCGGAAGCACAGCAATCATTAACAGAAAAGGTCATGCACCTATCGAGGAGAGCAGCTTCACTCCTGCTGCTGCTGTTACTACAACTACTGTTACTTACGCAACAGAGGTAACATCCTCCGGCAAGAGCGGTTCTGCTGCAAAAACTACAGGTAAAGCTGACTCAACTGTTACAACAGCAGTTCAGGCAACAACAGCAGTTAAGAATGATACAGCAGTATCCGTAGATAACGACTTCATAGCTCCTTTCGTTGGAATATGGACTTATCAGGAATCTGCCGGAAACTATGCTATCGAAAACGGTGCAAAGAATATCGCAACAGTTGATATACACGAAGATGCAACTTTCACATATGTTGATTATGAAGGCAATTCATATGAAGGTACGATAAAAAATGAAGATGAAGAAATAGAAGGTACAGTTATAAAGAACCTCAACTTCTACGCAGATGGTGAATTCATATTCGGAGGTCATTACACATATACAGAGACAGGTGTTGATACTATCGAGATCGGTAACGGCGGTATGGCTCGCCTTGTACGTGGTATGTTTCCCAGAGTAACAACAGGCGTTGATGCAAGGGGCTTTACAGGCGAGTGGACTTTCTTTACATCTGACCTCAGCAGCAAGATAGGTACTATAACTTTTGAAAGCAACGGACGCTACACTTATACTGACATTCACGGCAATACTACAACAGGTCTTGCTGATGTTAATGGCAAGCCTCATTCAGATGCAGTATACGTAACTTTAACAGGAGATGAGGGCGGCGGATTCAAAGGTTATTACGATGCTCCTGCTGATATGATAGTATTTACTGACAATCCGACTTGCCTTGTTCGTGGAGAATATGCTGCTGCTATTGAAAATGGAACTAAGGTAAACAATTCCATGAGAGCATTAGCCGGAAAGTGGAATTATGAAGTAGCAGACGGAAATACAACTGTTGATATAAGCAAGAAAAACAACGGCGTTATAGATATACACATTGACGGCACATACGATTACACAGCTCCTGACGGTACTGTATCACATGGTACTGTCGATACAGGTTATGAGGAGATAGGCGGAGCAAATCTCGAGACTATACGCTTCTATGAGAATGACAGCTTAAAGTTCAGCGGATATCAAACCGAAAAAAATGTCATCTCTATCGGCAACGGCGGTATGGCGAGACTTGTACGTGAATAATGACAGCCTGATAATAATATAAATAAAGAACAAAAGAGATAAATATAAAAATGCAGCTCCTGTACTTGGGTACGGGAGCTGTTGCATTTTATAGCTGATTTGATTTTGTTTAATTGAAGTTTTATTCTTTATTGAAGTTAGCTGTTTGTGTAATCAGAAAGGATTTTTATAATGTCATTGCCGTATTTTTGACATTTAATATCTCCAAAACCACTTACGGTCTTTAATTCGCTTAATGATTTGGGGTGTACTTTTATTATTTCTTCAAGCTGTGCATTGTTATAAATGAAATAAGCCTTGACTTTTTCTTCTTTGCTTTTTGTATAGCGATAGCTTTTTAACGCTTTATATATGGGAGTTTCTTCAATATTTGTGGTTGCTGCATTAGAATCAGGCTCTGTTGATAACGTAACAGTTGGCTCAGACTCTTTTTCAGAACAGTTATTCATCAAGGTTGCATTTCTGTATTTTTCAGTATAATCCTGCTTGTTTGGAACGCTTTTTTCAAGGAAAAAGTCAGCAAGTTCCTTCATTTCTTTATCAGACATATTGTTATTATCGCATACATCATGAAGCTTTTTTATGTAATTTATAAGTCCGTCAATTTTAACGACTTTTTCTTTTATTTCTTTAGGTGCATACTGCATATCCAGTACGGATTTATAGTTTGCAAGAACGACTATTGATTTATAGTTTTCTTCAAAATGCTTATCGAAAAAAGTTCGCATAAGGAGAGATTTTGATTCTCTGCGAAGTTCTCGAATCATATCGATATGTCTTTGATTTTGCGTGATAGGACTGTATATTCCCTGCTTATTGTAATGATTCCCTATCTGTACTGTTCTTGTGAAATTACCATTATTATCAATCGTTATATTTCCATAAAGGTTCTTACATTCAATAATAATAATGAGTTTGCGAGTTATTACAAGAAAATCAATCTGTGATTTTAAACCGTTCATTTCAAAAAACAGATCGTGCATTATATACATTGGCATATGACTATTTTTCAACTCAAACATTAATGCATCTTCACCGTATATGCCATATTGTAAAAGGCGAATATCTTGCTCTATCTGAGATTTTATTTCTGTAGGAACTGTTTGCATAATAGAGTTTAACTGTTCAAGTTGAACTTTAGCACTGCTGTCTTCCTTTAAAATGACAGGTTCACGTAGTTTATCAAATAATCCCATAACATCCTCCTTGAATGACGTTTTAAATAATAGTTAACGTATTGATTATTACTTTGATTATAACATATTCAGTACAGTTTTTCAAGATTTACTGTTTCTTAGTTATAGTTGATACTTCCTTGATTGAAAATATATTGTTTTTACTCTTGAAGTATGATATAATAACATAACGAACTACCAACTTTAATAACATATCCGGTCAAACATACAACCGTATCAATTTGTAACAGTGAAAAGAGGAGAAAGCTATGTATAAAATCGAGAATGCTCAGAAGGAACTTTGTGAATATCTCATTTCCATGATGCCTGTTGAATGGAGTAAGATCTGTTACTACTCCAAATGCACTACCGGAAGCTGTTCTACCTGGATTGCATTGATTGAGGAGAAGACAGGAAAGATTTGTACACAGGAATCATTTTGGGAAAGGTACGTCTCTTATCCGTATTCTGAAATAAAGGCTAATATCATGCTTGCCAAACTTACTTGCAATCTTTTTGATGCTTATCTTGAAAAGTTTGGTGAGGATAAGATTTGGTGTACCTACTACTTGACCATTGAAAGCGACTACACTTTTCATGTTGATTTAGGCTATGAAATGCCGGAAGGTAATCTTGTGGAACAGCATGATGCTGTTTTTGAAAAGTTTTTCAATACTAAATATGAGTATCTTGAAGGCGGATATCCGTACTGATACAGATGAATAACTTTTGAAAACAGGAAAGATAAGGAGAATAAACTAACGTGAACATACATGAATTAGAATCAAAACTGGAAAAAATAAAAGTTCCGAAAAATTGCTATTCTATAATGAAAGGCGGACTTCCGAATGAAGTTTATTGCTTAACAACCGAAGGAGGTAACTGGATAGTATATTATAGTGAAAGAGGAAGCAGAACAGGTCTGACTTCATTCAAAAGCGAATCGGATGCTTGTAATTATTTCTACAATAAATTGAAAATTTACGGTAAAAAGTAATTGATGTTATAAGTGATAGGAGAGCATATGAACAATAATCAATTCAGCAACATAAAACAGCAAAAACTCGCTAAAGAGAGGACGGCATTCAATAATTGCCGTTCGGATATGTCCGATGTCAGCTTTGAAATAGGCAAGAGCAGTTATACTGCGAAGATATTCGGCTTTATCGCATTGTTTGCGATCTTATTCGGAGCGAGGATAATTTTAAGGCAGTTTATTGGCAATCCGGATATGACATTCTCGGCTGGAGACATAATATTCTGGAGCTGTATAGGCGTTATAATTGTACTTGTTATAGTTACGTTTATACGTGAGAATAACAAGCCGGTGATATCCGTTTCAGGAAAGAGCTTGTTTTATAATGGGGACTGCTGGTCTGACAGTGATATCTCATGCGTAAAGTGTACGAAGTGGTTTGAACGTGTCGAGGTCTACTCAAACGGAAAGAAAGTTCTGACTTTTCCGTGGGAGCTGGATAATTCTGAACTGTTCATAGCGTGGGTACACAAGTGCGGTATCGTGTTTGAAGATTCTCGTATGAAAGCCTTCCAGTAATGCAAAATAATAGCAATCACCCTCCCAAAGCATTGACCCGCCCCCTGTCAAGTAG
>DEBW01000102.1:56660-56885 GCA_002348905.1 Ruminococcus flavefaciens
AAGTCCCTTTTGAAGTGAGGAGCGTAGCGACGAATGGAGAAAGGGGCTTGCAGCCACGCTTGCTTGAAGGTCACGCTACATATGATTCATGATACTCCATAGGTGTCATACAGCTTAGCTTGATCTGGTACCGCTTTGTGTTGTAGTAGCAAATGTATTCCTCTATCGCCGAGACCAGTTCACTCCTGTTCTTAAACTTACGGAGATAGTACATCTCGGATTTCA
>DEBW01000137.1:0-1971 GCA_002348905.1 Ruminococcus flavefaciens
AAAGCGTGTGAGTTGATTTGCAGGCAAATCAACGTGAATTTCCTAATTATTTACAATAAAAAGTAAATGCTGTCGCCCTGTAAAATGCCAATTATAGCATTTGTTAAATATAAACAATATTCATCCTCGTTTATTGTGAAGATTTATATTGATTTTTAGGCATGATTTATGTTATAATTAATAAAACTGTTTTAGTATTTTATATATCAAAATATTAATATTATATGAATAAAGACAGGTGGTGCGTTGTATGACTGACGCAGAAAAAATGAAACTGGATGAATTGTTTGATGCTTTTTCAGTTATTGCTGAGGGTGCTTATGTCTACCTCTGCAATATAAAGCACGACTATTCACGCTGGTCTAAAAAAGCTGTTGACTACTTTGGTTTACCTGGTGAATATATGTATGAAGCTGGCAATTACTGGTGCAGCCATGTTCACCCTGAGGACAGAGAGGCGTATTTAAGAAGTATAGATGAAATTTTTACCGGTTCTACAAGCGGTCACGATATGCAGTACCGTGCCTGCGATGCTGACGGCGAATACGTCTTATGTACCTGCCGTGGAGTCGTCCTCAGAGACACTGACGGAAAACCTGCTTATTTCGGGGGAGTTATCCGCAATCACGGTGCTCTAAGCTATATTGATCCTCTTACCGGTCTTAGAAGTCTTTACGGCTTCATGGACGATATAAAGGGTATGAAGCACCGTACTGACGAGGCTATGATGATAATGATAGGTATGTCGTCATTTTCTGATATAAACGAGGTCTATGGCTATAAATTCGGAAACCGTGTTTTGCAGATGTTCGCTTCAAAGCTTCACGATACTTTTACTCCAAACGGTGCTGTTTACCGTATGGACGGTACAAGATTCACGGTATTGTCCCACAAGCTGAACGCTGCTGAAGCGGCTGAACTTTACAGGAAGTTCCAGAACTATATCAAAAAGGACTTCATCGTTGACGGTCATAAAGTAACCGTATCTATCAACGGCGGAGCTATCCATGCTGATTCCTTCGATATCGACCCTGAGACTTATTATTCCTGCCTGAGATACGCTTACTATGAATCCAAGCAGAATAAGCTGGGCGAATTTGTTATATTCGAGAATATCGTTTCTGCCGACAACAGAAGCACTATCGAGCGCCTTAACGTTATCCGCAGCAGCGTCACAAACGAATGTAAGGGGTTTTTCTTAGTTTATCAGCCTGTCGTTGATGCTTCCACAGAAAAAGTCAAGGGCATGGAATCGCTCATCCGCTGGAAAAATGAGGAATACGGCATTGTACCTCCAAACGATTTCATAAACGTTCTTGAACAGGATACACTTTTCCCTGAGCTTGGACGCTGGATACTCAAACAGGCTCTGACGGACGGTCTTGACTTTATAAAGATAATTCCTGATCTCGTTATAAACGTAAACCTCTCATATACTCAGCTTGAACATGAAGGCTTTGTCGGAGATGTGCTTGCGATTCTTGATGAAACAGGATTTCCTCCGCAGAATCTCTGCCTTGAAATAACTGAGCGCTGTCGACTTCTTGATATGGATATGCTCGTGGGTATAACTTCCATACTCCGCAACAAAGGCGTGAAAATTGCTCTCGACGATTTCGGAACCGGCTTCTCCTCGCTTGGAATTATCCGTGAAATGCCTGTGGACACTATCAAGATAGACCGCAGTTTCCTTAAAAACATTGAAAAAAGTCAGGCTGACCGCAATACCGTAAGATTCATCTCCGAAATAGCTCACGCTTTCCTCGCTGAGGTCTGCGCCGAGGGAGTCGAAAATCCACAGATGCGAGACTGGCTCAGACGTTACAATATTTCATCATTTCAGGGATACTACTACTCACGCCCGATAGTTTACGAAGATATGATAGACTATCTTAACAGGAATAAATAACAAAACAGCCTTTTATCGACCGATAGAAGGCTGTTGCAATTAAGAACCTGTCCACATAGGGA
>DEBW01000137.1:2103-2646 GCA_002348905.1 Ruminococcus flavefaciens
CCCTATGTGGACAGGTTCTAAAAGGAGAATCACTATGAGTATTGAACTTACTGAGAAAATACGCAATACCCATTTTTCAAAACCTCTCCGCTCCGAGGAAATAAAGTATTATATGGAGAATTTTGCGCTTGCTGTTTTGAGGTACTGCTCTGACGAATACGACAACTGGTCTGCCTGTGATGCTCCTGACCTGCAAAGCTCTGACGGAACTACGGGTATCGAAGTGACGGAAGTCGCTATCGGTATGAACCGTGCTATCGTCGGCGACTGCCTGCACTACTGGGAGACCGGCGATGTACGCTACAAGAACAAAGCTGAACAGCGTGGAGCGACTGCCGGTGATATGTTTTATATACTCCCCTCTTTTGACTCGAATGACGAGCTTTCTGCACTTGAAACCATATTCCGCAAAAAACTGGCTAAGCTCAGTCTCTACAAAAAACGAGGCTTCCGGAAAATAGGGCTTATAATGGTCATGGACGGTCTGCCGATACCCTCAACGGCTAAATACTGGGCTGATGTCGTGCGTGTGGTGCAGTCAGC
>DEBW01000137.1:2923-9818 GCA_002348905.1 Ruminococcus flavefaciens
GACTTTTTCGACAAGCTGAACAGGCGAAAAATCCGCCTGCTATTATTTTTTTATCTTTTCCGAACTTACTATAAGGATATCGTTTTCTTTTACTTCAAGATTATCAGATGCGATAACGACAAGTCCGTCACGAAGCACGACATAAACTTTAAGCTCATATTCATCTGTAAGCTCCCTGATACTTCTGCCTATAAACTCATGTCCGGCTTCTGCAAGAACCTCGCCGACTTCTTTTATGTCGTGAAGCTTAACGTCTGAGTGTGCCCTTTTTGTATACTGCTCAACAAATCCGGCACTTATGATACCTGTCGGTATAGCCACTACTCCAACGCCGAAAAACGCTATACATATCGCCATTATCCTGCCCACTACAGTTATCGGGTAGATATCGCCGTAGCCTACTGTAAGGAGCGTTGACATACTCCACCATATGCCGGAAAAAGCATTGCTGAAAACCTCCGGCTGAGCGTCATGCTCAATGCTGTACATTCCCAGCGAGGACGCAAACATAAGTACAAGTATTATAAATACCGACGAAAGTATCTGATTGCGCTTTTCGTATATTACAGTGGTAATGATATTGAATGAATCGTACTGTGCATTTATTCTGAAAAGGTGGAATATTCTTCCTACTCTCAGCATACGGAACGCCACAAATCCCGAAAGATAGAAGAATGGCAGTATCGTACACAGGTCAATGATGCCGTCAAATGACACCATAAATCTCAGTCGAGCCTTTCCCTTTGAAAGCTCCGGATAAAGCTGGTCAGCCGTCCAAATCCTTATGATGTACTCTATGCAGAATATCACCATTGTTACCAGTTCAACAGTATCGAGTACCGGCATTATCGGCTGAAAAATATCAAACGTCTGCATGAACATCGAGATTATATTTGCAAAAATCAGAGCCACGATAAACCAGTCGCACAGAAGGCTTGGCAGGTCGTTGCGGTTGCCTATCTGGATAATATCGAACACTCTTTTCTTCTTTGCCTCGTAACTGCTCTGGTTCACCTTATCACCAGTCCTTCCGCTAAAAAAAGACGGACAGCAATCAATGCCGTCCGTCCGAAAATCTTTAACGCTTAAATAATGCGTATATCGGCTTACTTTTTCTCCTCAGCGGACTCTTCAGCCTCTTTTTCAAAGTCCTGTATAGTAAGATCGTCGAAATCAAACTCAAGGAGCTCATTGCAGTTAGGGCAGTTGATAGCGCCCTCTTCGATCATACCCTCGTCAATAAGGATAGTATCGCCGCAAGTAGGACAAGTTACCTCATAAAGCTCATCGTCGTCATCATCGAAGTCATACTCGTCATCGTCGTCTTCATCTTCATCGTCGTCATCGTCGTCGAAATCATCACATTCGCCGCACTCATAGTCTTCGTCGTAAAGATCATCTTCAACCTGACCGAGGTCTTCATCGAGGATATCACAGAGCTCTGTAAGCTCGTCAACCTGTGACTGGAGGTCTTCAACGTAGAGTACCAGTTCGGACATTACCTCAGACATCTGGACAAGAGCCTTGCCCTCCTTGGTTTTTGTGTCGATCTCAAGACCGTCGAGTAAACCCTGTAAATAAGACATTTTCTCTGTAAGCTTCATAATAGCTCCTCCTTTCATATTCAGATAAAAAAGTATTTTTGATTATGCACGGGACATATACTCGCCTGTACGTGTATCAACCTGGATCTTCTCGCCTTCGTTGATGAAGAGAGGAACCTTGATCTCTGCGCCAGTTTCGAGTGTAGCCGGCTTTGTAGCGTTAGTAGCTGTATCGCCCTTGAAACCAGGATCTGTCTGAGTAACAACGAGCTCTACGAAGTTAGGTGGCTCAACGCCGAAAACGTTGCCCTTGTAGGAAAGGATCTTGCAGATCATTTCTTCCTTAACGAACTTGAAGCTGTCGCCGAGAACAGATGCGCTGATCGGGAGCTGCTCATATGTTTCCATATCCATGAAGTAGTAAAGGTCGCCGTCGTTGTAGCTGTACTGCATATCCTTTCTCTCAACGAAAGCTGTTGGGAACTTAGCAGTTGGGTTGAAAGAAGTTTCAACAACAGAACCTGTGATAACGTTCTTATACTTTGTTCTTACAAAAGCAGCGCCCTTACCTGGTTTTACGTGCTGGAACTCGATAACCTGAACAACCTGTCCGTCGAGCTCGAAAGTTACGCCGTTTCTGAAATCGCCTGCTGAAATCATTATAAATACCTCCGTATTTTCCAATTAGAATTATATGTATTATTTTACCACATTTTTGGATTTTTGGCAATACCTAAACCCATATTATTATAAAGATATTATATTTTTTGCACTTTTTGTCAGATTTACGCAACCATTTTCGGTCAAAATGACAAAATCCTCAATTCTCACGCCAAACTTGCCGGCGATATAGATACCAGGCTCAACAGTAACGACTGCGCCTGTATTAAGAGGGAGTGATGTACTCGGAGAAGCATTCGGACGTTCATGTATCTCCATGCCTACTCCGTGTCCGAGAGAATGTCCGAAACATTCTCCATAGCCTGCATTGCTTATAACGCTTCTTGCGATGAGGTCAAGCTCCTGACCTGTCATACCGCCGTGAGCTGCGTTGAGAGCAGCGGTCTGAGCTTCGAGGACGATGTTGTATACCTTTTTCATTTCCTCGTCCGGCTCGCCAACACATACAGTACGTGTCATATCGCTGTGATAGCCGTTGTATACAGCTCCGAAGTCCATGAGTACAAATTCGCCGTTCTGAACCTGCTTGTCAGAAGGTACGCCGTGAGGCATAGAAGTATTTGCACCGGAAAGAGCTATAGTATCAAATGACAAATCCTCTGCTCCGTTCTCGAACATGAGGCGGTTAAGCTCCAGAGCGATCTGACGCTCGGTAACTCCGGGATGTATGAAGCTGAGGATGCTGTCAAAAGCGGTCTCAGCGATCGCCTGAGCTTTTTTGATACATTCAAGCTCATATTCATCCTTGACCGTTCTGAGAGCGTTTACAGCGTTGCTGAGAACGTCTGTGTCAAGTATCTCAATATCTTTGAGCTGGCTTCTGAAAGCGTGCAGACGGCTCACTGTGAGCGTCTGTGCTTCGATAGCAGCAGTCTTTGCGTTATGCTTATGAATAAGCTCATTGAGCTGGGTATAAAGCTTGCGCTGTTCTATTACCTCGGCTGAGGTCACAGTTGCTCTCGCCTTTTCAATGTATCTGAAGTCTATCAGCAGGTACGCTTTGTCACGGAATGCGACAACAGTACCGTCAGACGACTTCATTCCAGTAAAATAACGCCTGTTGATATCAGACGTTATGAGTACACAGTCAACGCTCTCAGGGAGCTGACTGAACAATCTTTCAAATTTTGTCATGAATGATACTCCTTAAAGCTCAGCCAAAGCCTGTACAGCCAAATAGTAGCTGAGGAAGCCGAGACCACATATACTGCCCTTGCAGACAGGTGCTATAACGGAATTTGAACGGAACTCCTCACGAGCATCAATATTGCTGATATGAACCTCAATGACCGGTATCTTTATAGCAGCGATAGCATCACGTATAGCATAGCTGTAGTGAGTATAAGCGCCTGCGTTGATTATAACGCCGTCAAATGAAGTACGTGCAGCGTGAAGCTTGTCGATGATAGCACCTTCGTGGTTTGACTGGAATATCTCACATTCAAGTCCCTGCTCTTTGGCTCTGTCGATGATATTGCTGTTAAGAGTGTCGATGCTTGCGCTTCCGTACACGCCTGGTTCACGTTCACCTAAAAGGTTGAGATTTGGTCCATGTATCACAAGTATCTTTTTTATCATTAGAATCGCTCCTTATATGTAAGTGATCTGAGCATACGGTGTTCGACAGTTGCCCTGCCGCCGCTGCAATAGATCTTTTTGGGTATAAACGGAGACTCTATCGTCCTTCTTATCTTATGTATCTTGCTGTTGGTATTTCCTATCGGGAGCGTATACAGCATTTTTATCTTGAAGCGGTTCGCACCAAGCACATCTGTAAATATCTGATCTCCCACAGCAGCGAGAGCGTGTTTGGGAAGTCCCAGACGCATTGCCGCTATCCTGTATCCCTTGCTGAAAGGTTTTTTGCTCTCGTTGACGAATTCAAGTCCGACGAGGTCAGCGAAGAGTTTTACACGGAGATAGAAGTTATTGGATACGATTATCATTTTAATGCCGTGGCTCTTCATTTTATCGAGCCATTCCATTACTCCTACAGCAGGCTGCGGATCATTGTGACCTGCAAGGGTATCGTCTATATCGAGTATAAGTCCCTTTATGCCAAGCCTTGCAAGCATTTCAGGAGATATATCAGTCACGCTGTTGAAAGCCGCTGTAATACTGAATAACATGATTCCTCCCATAGATATACTATAGATAATATATCTGCGGTGCAGACCGCAGCGAAAAGAAATTCTGTCCGGAAACACCGTAAATAGTTTTTCTGTCAAATGAAAAAGCGGACTGTTACGCCCGCTTTTATCAACATCTAATTAGCTCCTGCAAATCAATACTTGCGCTTACGAGCTGCCTCAGACTTCTTCTTGCGCTTTACTGAAGGCTTTTCGTAGTGCTCTCTTTTGCGGACTTCAGCAATAACGCCGTCCTTTGCACATGATCTCTTAAATCTTTTAAGAGCAGTATCTAAGGACTCGTTCTTACCTACGCGAACTTCTGCCATTTATCTTTCCCTCCCTTGTTCAGAGGTTTGCCCATAGGAAACCCCGGGCTTATATACTAATCATCCTTACGGATGTTAGTTAACTTTTACCTCCCCGTATATGAAATTTAAATATCATATACGAATATAATATTATTTTATCACTAAATCCATAATATGTCAAGCTTTTTTTACGATTTGAAAAAATTCGTTATTTTGCTACAATATTAACAAGTTTATTTGGCACATATATCTGCTTTACTATATTCTTGCCCTCGACAGCCTTCTTAACGGCTTCGTCATCCATAGCAAGAGCGATGACACTATCCTTGTCAGCACCTACAGCAATGTTCATTTTTGCCTTGACCTTGCCGTTTATCTGTACAACGATCTCGATAGTGTCCTCAACGAGCTGAGCTTCATCATATGTCGGCCAGCTCTCGAAAGCGATAGTGTCATTATGACCAAGGATGCTCCATATCTCCTCGCCGACGTGAGGTGTGATGCATGAGAGCATCTTTACAAGTCCCTCAGCATACTCCTTCGGGCACTTGCCAGCCTTATAGACTTCGTTGACGAATATCATCATCTGGCTGATAGCGGTATTGAATGCGAGGCTCTCAAAGTCGTTTGTGACCTTCTTGACAGTCTGGTGATATACCTTTGTGAGTGTGCCGTCGTTGTCGTCAGTGAGGTTCTCAGGTTCTGTGAAGAAGTTCCATACACGGTTGATGAACTTTCTTGCGCCTTCAACGCCGTTCTTGCTCCATGGCTTGCTTACTTCGAGAGGTCCCATGAACATCTCGTAGAGTCGGAGAGTGTCAGCGCCGTAATCTCTTACGATATCAGACGGATTTACAACGAATTCAGGGAAACGCTTGCCCATTTTTATGCCGTTCTCACCAAGTATCATGCCCTGATGTACGAGCTTCTTGAATGGTTCTTTTGTAGGAGCAAGACCTTTGTCATAGAGGTATCTGTTCCATATACGTGAGTACATAAGATGACCTACAGCGTGTTCCGGTCCGCCGATGTAGAGGTCTACAGGCATCCAGTGCTTGAGAAGCTCAGGATCAGCGAACTGCTTGTCGTTGTGCGGATCAATATATCTGAAATAGTACCAGCTTGAACCAGCGCTTCCAGGCATTGTAGATGTCTCACGAGTACCCTTTATGCCGTTCTTGTCGTACTTCTTCCATTCTGTTGCATTTTCAAGAGGAGCTTTGCCGTTCTTGCCCTTGTAGTCATCAAGCTCAGGGAGAATGAGCGGAAGCTCTGAATCGTCGAGTACATGGATGTTTCCGTCCTCGCCGTGTACTACAGGCACAGGCTCGCCCCAGTATCTCTGACGGGCAAATATCCACTCACGGAAGTGGTAGTTTACAGTGCGCTTAGCTCTGCCCATACCTTCAAGCTTCTGAGTGATAGCTTCCTTTGCTTCCTCTACTGTAAGACCTGTGAACTCCTCGGAATTTATGAGCTTATAGCCCTTGCCGAGGTACTCTGTCTTTTCCATAGCGGCTTCTGAAACGTCGATATGACCGTCCTTGCCGTCGATTACCTGTATCATGTCGATATTGTGAGCTATTGCGTACTCAAAGTCACGCTGGTCGTGGCTTGGTACTGCCATAACTGCACCTGTACCGTAGCTTGCAAGTACGAAGTCACCGATGAACATACGTACTTCCTTGCCGTTTACAGGGTTGATACAAGTAACGCCTTTAAGCTCGCAGCCGGACTTTGTCTTGTTCAGCTCTGTACGGTCCATATCGTTCTTTTTCTTAGTCTCATTTATGTAAGCTTCAACCTCTTCACGGTTCTGAACACGGTCAAGAAGGCTTGCTGTGATGTCTCCGTCAGGAGCAAGAACCATGAAAGTGATGCCGTAGATAGTCTCGATACAAGTTGTGAATATTGAGAACTTTCCGCCGCCTACGATGTCAAATTCAACCTCAACGCCGGTAGATTTACCTATCCAGTTGCGCTGCATAGCCTTTGTGGACTCAGGCCAGTCTATCTCGTCAAGACCTTCAAGGAGCTTTTCAGCGAAAGCAGGCTGGTCAATTACCCACTGCTTCATATTCTTTCTTACTACAGGGAATCCGCCACGCTCGGACTTGCCGTCGATAACTTCATCGTTTGAGAGAACTGTACCAAGCTCCTCGCACCAGTTTACAGGCATATCAATGTACTTAGCGTAGCCGTCGTTGTAGAGCTGCTTGAATATCCACTG
>DEBW01000137.1:9846-12316 GCA_002348905.1 Ruminococcus flavefaciens
GTCCACTTGTAGAACTCAGGATCAGAGGTAGCTATCATCTTTGACCAGTCATAGTCAAATCCAAGCTCTTTGAGCTGCTTTGAGAAAGTCTTGATGTTCTCCTGTGTGAAGCCGTTTGGATGATTTCCTGTATTTACAGCGTACTGCTCAGCAGGCAGACCGAAAGAATCGTAGCCCATTGGATGAAGGACGTTATAGCCCTGCATACGCTTCATACGTGAAACGATGTCAGTTGCGGTATATCCTTCAGGATGTCCTGCGTGAAGACCTACACCTGACGGATAAGGGAACATATCCAGCGCATAGAACTTAGGCTTGCTGAAATCCCATACATCAGTCTTGAAAGTCTCGTGTTCTTCCCAGTATTTCTGCCATTTTTTCTCAATGGCGGTGAAGTCGTATCTGCCCATTTTATTTATCATTCCTTTATATAATTATTACTTGTTAAACAACTCTTTAAATTCGCTCCACTTGTTTGTGAAGTGTTCCTTTACCTGCGGAAGTATGCACAGGATAACAGCACATCCTATATCAAGCACGCCTTCTAAGAGGTATATGAAATTTGATCTGATGTGGATGATATTTGCCGGAAAATGTGTTAATGCCACAAAAGCCAGCAGTCCTGCGACAACGTAGTTCACATACTCCAGTCCCGTAAAGAGGAATATTCCGCATAGCAAAGCCTTGCCGAATTCTCCGGCATCAAATCCTCCGCTGATAACAGAGTTCAGTATGCACTTTGCCAGCATGAATCCACTGACAGCTATGCATATCAGTCTGCCCTGTGCGTTATTAGTCTTCATTCTCCCTCCTTGGTCAGAAGCGAGCTTATATCAACAGGCTCACCGTCTGCCCACAGACCTTCGAGCTTATAGAAATTACGTGTTTCCTTGTAGAATACGTGTACAATTATATCGCCGTAGTCAAGGATTATCCATGTATTTCCTGTGTCTGCCTCACGGCGCTCAGGCTCGATGCCCTTCTGAGAGAGCTGGAACTCAACTTCATCAGCAAGAGTACGTGCGTGAGTATTACTTGTACCGTTTACGATAACGAAGTAATCAGCTAATATTGTAAGGTCAGCGATGCGGAGAGCCTGAATATCCTCTCCACGCTTGCTGTCAAGAGTTTTTACTATCAGTTCGAGCTTTTCCTGCTCAGTCATAATTTAATCTTCCTTCCACCATGGTTTTTTATCTGGGTCTCTCATAGGTTCTGTTGCGTTTTCGAGTTCATCGAAGGATGCGCCTGTATCATCGTATACTGAGTATTCATGTTCAGTTACAAGCTCTACCAAAGCAGTATCGTCCCATGTCAGAGGCATCTGATACGGTCTGAAATACTTGTTGAGCATATCTATGGTCTCCTGCTTGTGAACGGAGTATACTGAATATTTTTCATCAGGATCATATCCCGGATAATACCATGCATCCTCGCCCGGAACCATATTTACATTTACATTGTCCATTGTGAGTGTCGATGCAAAATTTGCTATCTTAGCCATATCATCAATGGAGAGGTCGGTATATATGAGGTCTTCTTCCTGGAACTTCTTGAGGTAGTTGTAAAGCTGAACCTTACCGTCAGTTTCAACGATACTGAAAAGTTTCAGCATTGCAGCAGCCATGAAACGGCGCTGATTCTGCATACGTCCGATATCGCCCTGCATCCACTCATGACGGAATCTTACGAACCACTCAGCCTGTTCACCTGTAAGCACAACGTCACCGGCTGGGATTATCTTGTCAGCTTCGTAGATTATCTCGTTGTCAAGATGCATCGGTATACCGCCGATGATATCGACCATACGTACAATATCAAAGCAGGCTGTAGTCATGTAAGCATCTATCGGTATCTGGAAATTCTCCTGTACTGCGTTGACAACACGCTGTATAGGCGGATTTATATCCGGATTGCCACAGGAATAGATACTGTTGAACTTCTTGGACTCGCTCGTTGTATAGTCCGGCAGACAGCAGTCACGGGGAATCTGAAGAATATTCATTGCGCCGTGTCCGATATCGAACTGAACTACCCACATAACGTCGGTATTGAATTCGTCCTCGTCAAATCCGAGGAAAAGTATGCTGTACTGACCTTCGATACGCTGAGGGAGGTCAAGACCGTCGTTGTAGTCCTCTGCGACTGTTTCAGTGTTAAGGTTGTACTCGAAATTAGTCTTGTCTATCTCGCCTTCCTTAGCCATAGTCTGCTGGTGTTTCAGAAGGTAGACCATCGAGACATTTCCGCCTGTCTTTTTGTCCACGAATATCGGCATATTCACAACAAGTGCGCCTATCATCACAATGCTTGTTACGACAGCAAGGGACTTGACGATAAAGTCCTTTAAGGAAAAATGCTTTTCTCCTTTTAGTTCAAACTCATCGCTGGAAGTATCAGCTTTCATTACAAATCTGCCTATATCGCCGATGCCGTTCTCCTGACGGTTTGAAGGCGCTTCATGCTGTCT
>DEBW01000137.1:12360-16405 GCA_002348905.1 Ruminococcus flavefaciens
TGTCCGTGGTATTCACCTGCCGGTGCTTCGTGCTGTCCGTGGTATTCACCTGCCGGTGCTTCGTGCTGTCCGTGGTACTCACCTGCCGGAGCTTCATGCTGTCCGTGGTACTCACCTGCCGGAGCTTCGTGCTGTCCGTTGTACTCTCCAGCCGGAGCTTCATGCTGTCCGT
Organism: Ruminococcus flavefaciens; assembly: GCA_002348905.1. Classification (GTDB taxonomy): domain Bacteria; phylum Bacillota; class Clostridia; order Oscillospirales; family Ruminococcaceae; genus Ruminococcus; species Ruminococcus flavefaciens_O. The sequence continues at coordinate 12,533 of DEBW01000137.1, forward strand.
GGTATTCACCTGCCGGAGCTTCATGCTGTCCGTTGTACTCTCCAGCCGGAGCTTCATGCTGTCCACGGTATATCTCCTGCTGGACTTCATATTTGCCGTGATATTCATTATTTACTGGCGGATACTCATTGAACGCATCATTACTGCTGCTTATTCTTTTAAGCTTTCTGAGAGGCTTAGGTCTCGGAGGCTGTTCCTCCATGCCTGTCAAATTCTCGTCATCCTGTTTCATTGTTATCCTCTTTTCATAATATCTTCGGCTCGTTTACTGTTTATTATTATCTTTATCTCCTGGATTTGTCTTTAGCTATGAGCCTGGTATAAAAATTAAACCCTTCTACTGTACAAAGCGGTATAACTCCGCCCTTTTTAATGACTGACTTTATCGAAAACGAAAATGCCTCCAGCATAGCTTCATCAAGGCTGGTATAAGTTATCTTACGCATTTTGTCAACGTCTTTATAATCACGGTCAGCGGAGATAAGGTCGCCGAGGTAAACTATCTCCTCAAGCCTTGTCATCCCTGCTCTGCCTACTGTATGGAAGCGTATGGAATTGAGTATGTCTATATCCTCAACGCCGAACTTCACCTTTACAAAATATGCGCCCGCAATAGCGTGAAGGAGTGAACGTGTTTCAAGTTCTTCACGGCAGAACGCATAACCGCTGTTGAGCACAAGCTCACGCTGTTCTTCTGCCGGAAGCTCCTTGCATATATCATGGAGCAGTCCTGCGAAATAAGCCTTATCAGGATCTTCGCCGTATTTCTCGGCAAGCTTTCTGCACTCAGCCGCAACATTCAGAGAGTGCTGATACCTTTTCTGTGAAAGATTGGCTTTAAGGTATTTCTTTTTATCCTCAACATTGTATAACAAATGCTCACCTCATTTTCTGTAGAGATCATTCAGTCTTATATATTGTACTACATTTTCGTCAAGATAGCAAGAGTATTTCTGATTTTTTGCAATTTTTTTTCGTATCTCAGTAGATGAAATTTCAATAGGAGGTGTATGGCATACTATAATGCTGCCATACTGCCTTAGGGTATCCGCCTTCTTTTCAAGTTCGGGGATATCGCCTTTATTTCGGGATACGACTGCAAGTGTACACTCTTTGAGAATGTCCTCGAACCTGTTCCACTTCTCGAATATTTGCAGCATATCGCTGCCGACGAGAAGGAACAGTTCAGCATCAGGAAAACGTCTGCGAAACTCCTCTACAGTATAAATAGTATAGCTGACACGCTCAGAATTAAGCTCGTAGTCGCTAACTTCGAGAGCGTCGCTGACCTTGCAGGCGAGTTTCAGCATTTCAAGTCTGTCATGCTCCGGAACGTACTCATCCGAGGAACGGTGCGGACTTATTTTTGACGGAACGAGATAGAGCTTGTCAAGTCCAAGCTCTTTTACTGCTGTGAGTGCAAGGTGTATATGTCCGTTGTGTACCGGATTGAAGCTTCCGCCGTATATACCTATCCGCATATATCTCACCCTTTCCACGGGCGGACATTTTTAGTCCAGCCCTTTTCTGTCCAGTATTTCTTATCCAGTTCGTTGAAGCCGTTTCTCTGCATCAGATGCATTATGAAGAAGAAACCGGCAGTTTTGGGCGGAACGCTCCTTTTGCCCTGATTTTTCTTCACTTTTGCAGCGATGCTGTCAGTTTTCTTCTCGATGCTCTGCATTATTTTAGGCTTTACTTCGTCCCAGCCTGTTGCCATTACAGCCTTGCCGTACTTGTAAATTCTCGGTATGCCCCAGAAGAAACAGCTGTCAGCAACATCCTTTATAGCAGACTTCATGCCTGCTCCGGCTGCGGTAGAAATAACAGCCGCCTGCTTGCTGAACATCTTCTCCTCCGGACGATGTACCATCCAGCGCCAGCCGTAATGGTCAAGTAGTGCTTTAAGCTGTCCGGTTGCGTGGTATACGTATGTCGGAGTTGTAAATATAAGAAAATCAGCCGCATCAATAAGCTCTGTTATACCTCTCAGCTTTTCATAATGAGGACAATACTCTGCTCCCTTAATAAAACAATTAGTGCAGCCGCAGCAGAATTCACCGAAGTCCTTAGGAAGATATATCTCGTCTATATTCTCCGGTGACGTTACCTTTTCCGCAAGCATACGTCCTATATGATAGGTCGAGCCTTTACGGTTCGTACCGCTTATTATCAGAACTTTCATTTTTTACTTTGCTTTCGGGATATTTTCTATAACAGGATCTTTCTCGTTACGCTTGAAGAGTACGAATTTGCTGCCTATTACCTGTACTACATCAGCACCGGTCTGCTCAGCTATGGCATCGGCTGCTTCTCTTGCAGTCCAGCCGGAATTTTCAAGCACTCTCAGCTTTATAAGTTCACGCTTGCGGAGAGCCTCGCCGATGTCCTTGCACATAGCTTCGGTAACTCCGCCCTTTCCTACCTGAAAAATAGTCTCGTATGTTGAAGCTATACCTCTGAGGTACGCTCTCTGTTTACTTGTAAGCATATCATTCACCATATCTTTCTTTAAGTACACGGTACAGCTCTCTCAATGCCGCACCTCTGTGGCTTATCGCATTTTTTTCGTCAGCGGACATTTCTGCCATAGTCCTGTCACCTACCATGAACACAGGATCATATCCGAAACCGTTAGTTCCCTTTTCTTCATAGCCTATACTTCCCTCACAAGCTCCGCTCGCTTCAAGGGACATTCCCTTTTCGTCAATGAATACTATCGAACATACAAATCTTGCTGTACGCTTATCAGCAGGAACGTCTTTCATCTCTCCGAGAAGCTTTGCACATTCCTGTCCTTTCGGAGCATATCTTGCAGAATGTACGCCAGGTCTGCCGTCAAGGGCATCTACGCACAGTCCGCTGTCATCGGCAAATACTGCCATATTAACGCCGCTTTTCTCAGCTATGGCGTTATATATAGCTTTTGCCTTTATTCCGGCATTTCCCTTGAATGTCTGACCGTTTTCGTCAGGATCACATTCAACGTTGATATCCTTGAGCGAAAGTATCTCAATGTCAAGCTCTGAGAAAATCTCTCTTGCTTCCCTGAGCTTATTTGCATTATTGGTAGCCATTACGATCTTAGTCATCTTCGCCGTCGTCCTTTCTGCCGAAAAGTCTGCTGAAGAATCCCTTCTTCTTTTTCTTCTCAGGCTCGGACTTTTCTTCTGTCTCCTCTATCGCTTCATCCTCGGATTCTTCATCTTCCTCAGCAGCCTTTTCTTCTGCTAAAGCCTCCATGAAGCTCTCGTCGATGTCAAATTCAGTTCTTGCAGTGAACTCAGCATTCTCGTCAAAGTTGTCAACATCAAATCCATTTGTATCTTCTTCGATTTCATCATCTTCTGCGATGTCTTCGTCTTCATTTTCGTCAGATACTTCATTCTGAGGTTCATCATCTGCATCAAGATCTACTGAATTTTCTTCATCCTGTGCATCAAGGTCTACTGAATCGTCATCTTCCTGTGCATCGAGATCTACTGAATCGTCTTCATCCTGTGCATCAAGGTCTACTGAATCATCATCTTCCTGTGCATTGAGGTCTGTTGAATCTTCTTTCTCATCATCCATATCCATATCAAAGAGAGCATCAACGAACATACGGCTGTTGAACGGCTGGAGGTCGTCTATCTTTTCGCCTACGCCGATAAGCTTTACTGGTATTCCAAGCTCGTTCTTGATAGAGATAACGATACCGCCCTTTGCTGTACCGTCAAGCTTTGTAAGGACTATACCTGTGATAGGTGCAGTCTCACTGAAAAGCTTAGCCTGACTTACTGCGTTCTGACCTGTAGTAGCATCGAGTACAAGGAGAACTTCTCTTGAACAGTCCTCAGCCTTGCTGTCAATGATACGGTTTATCTTTTTAAG
>DEBW01000137.1:16521-16703 GCA_002348905.1 Ruminococcus flavefaciens
TTCTTCTTGTTGTGAAGTCTGCCAGCTGTATCAATGATAACAACGTCACATCCACGGGCTTTTGCAGCGTCAAGAGAATCGTAGACTACAGCTCCGGGATCGCTGCCCTCAGCGTGTTTTACTATCTCAACGCCTGCCCTCTGAGTCCATACCTCTAACTGGTCGATAGCGGCAGCTCTGAA
>DEBW01000137.1:16937-17487 GCA_002348905.1 Ruminococcus flavefaciens
TTTTGCGTACACAGTCGCATATGAACTCGGAAGTCTCAACGCCGATATCGCTTATTATCATCTGCTCTTCAAGCTGTTCAAAGAGTTCCTCGTCAATTTTTGTGAATGAGTTAAAGACTTTCTGCAATCCACCAAGAAAGCTGTCCTTAGTCTTTTTGAGTCCCTGTGCTATCTTAGAAAATATTCCCATAATGTCCTCTTTTCATCCGCAGGATACCCTGCATCGTAGATTTTTACTGTATATCTGCTGCATCTTCCTGAAAATCCACCTGTTCCATTTTCAGAAGCTTTGAAATGCCGTCCTCCTGCATCGTTACTCCGTAGAGCACATTCGCTTCCTCCATTGCGCTTCGTCTGTGAGTTACAAGCACAAACTGGGTAGTATCGGTGAACTTTTTAAGATACTGTGCATATTTTCTGACGTTTACCTCGTCAAGAGCTGCGTCGATCTCATCAAGTATACAAAACGGCGCAGGTCTTAGCTTCAGTATTGCAAAGTATATCGCTATCGCTACAAAAGACTGTTCTCCGCCTGAAAGCGATATCAGAT
>DEBW01000137.1:17528-17814 GCA_002348905.1 Ruminococcus flavefaciens
CAGATTCTTTATAACTTTTCCCGGAGGTGCAACGCTTATTTCTATACCTGATTCCAGTACATTTTCCGGATCAGAGAGTATAAGCTCCGCCTTTCCTCCGCCGAACAGCTCAACGAATATCTCCTTGAAGTTGCTGTTGATTATGCGGAAGCTCTCGGCAAATATCCTGCACATTTCTTCCGTAAGGTCTGATATTATCTTTTCAAGCTCATCTTTTGACTTCTGAACGTCTGCAAGCTGTGCCGAGAGAAATTCGTACCGCCCGGATACTTCCTTGTACTCCTCG
>DEBW01000061.1 GCA_002348905.1 Ruminococcus flavefaciens
CAAAATCTTTTCGAGATGTTCGCTATCCGTTTGGCAGACAGCTTATTTATTATATCACTTTTCTTCTCTCTTGTCAAGTGCTTTTTTCAAATTTCTTTGAATTTTTTTTGCTCGACTTTCTTTCAAAAAGAAAAGACAATATACAAGTTTTTATTGTGTCAAACTCAACTTCCCTTACAAGCCTCCCGTGCTGCGCCAGCAGTCTTACCGTTCCGCTCGTCTTGTCTCGTCTGACAGTAATGTTATTATATCATCATATTCTCATTTTGTCAACTCAAAATTTATACGAGGTTTTTTTCTTTTTTTGTTGAGTTTCTATAATTATCCTATTTTATATTAATAAAGAAAAATTTTCCTATAAAAAGAGCAACAGCCTTAACTCCAAAACCCAAAAGGAGATAAGACTGTTCTGATTCGCCCCATTACATTGGAATACGGATAGCTCCAGGAATCTTCACGATCATGCCTGCGCTATCCGGTCAAGACAATGATCTGCCAGCTTTGCCTAAAAAACTTGTGTGCAGATCAGTTTTTTCAGACTTGCTTTGCTTTCTGATAGTAATTATATTACATCACAAGCTCAAATTCAACTCACATTTCAGATATTTGGTGCACAATATGAATATTATTGCAGAAATTATTTTTTAACACTTTCTTAATAAATATATATTGACGATTAGGCTATTTGTTCATTTTTCGGTCTTTTTCCGATATTCACCCATGTTATTTTCACGCCTCTTTGTTTATTTTTCACAAACACTTTTGTTTATTATTAACAATGAGCTTTTTTCACTGCAAATTTCATTCATAAATTTACATTGATAAATCCTTCCACCAATGTTATAATATAAATGTCATGTTCGATTCTGCACTGACATACATACATCGACAATAGCAAAAAAACGACAAACTTAACAGTCAGGAGGCAAACACAAATGAACTACCGCATAATAGACAGGGAAAACTACTATAGAAAAGGCGTTTACCGCCATTTCACGCAGGACTGTAAATGTTCTTCATCAATGACAGCACGTATAGACGTTACAGACCTTGTAAAATATTCAAAAGTCACGGGAACGAAATTCTACATCAACTTCCTATATATAATATCAAAAGTTCTGAACTCCCGTGACGACTACAAAATGAGCTATTTATGGGAGACTGACCAGCTCATCTGCTATGATACTATAAATCCCACACAATACGTTTTCCACGAGGATACCGAGACCTGTACACCTGTATATTCGCATTATTCAGAGGACAGAGATACTTTCTACACCAACGCACTGAGAGACATCGAATACGCCAAACAAAGGCACGAATATCTTCTCGATCCAGCCAATCACCCGAACTGGTTCGATGCATCATATATATCATGGCTTTCCTACGATTCGCTGAATATCGAGCTTCCTGACGGCTATCTTTACTTTCTGCCGATAATCAACTGGGGAAAATACCGTGTTGAAAACAACAGGTTCATGCTTCCTCTGACAGTGAGAATGAACCACGCAGTAGCCGACGGATTCCTCATAGCAAACGTATTCAGGCTTATTGAAAAAGAGATAGAGAATTTCAGATAAACATAGATGTTGAAAGTTTCAAACACTGATATACAGCTATATTCAGGAAAATATTCAAGTATTTCAACACACATCGACAGACTTTCAACACGCTTTTCAACATTCAGTCAACAAAAAACTCTCATTCACCTTTAGAATGAGAGTTTTTCTTATATTATCTGTTATTTACATCCTCTGGGAACATATCGTGCTTGGAAAGGCGCTCCCATGCGACATTTTCCCACTTAGTACCCGGCTGACCGTAGTTGCAGTAAGGATCAATGGAGATACCTCCACGGGGCAGGAATTTTCCCCATACTTCGATATATTTCGGCTCCATGAGCTTAATGAGGTCGTTCATTATTATATTAACGCAGTCCTCGTGGAAGTCACCGTGATTACGGAAGCTGAACAGATAGAGCTTCAGAGACTTGCTCTCTACCATTCTCTCAGCCGGAACGTAGGAAATATAAATAGTCGCAAAGTCCGGCTGACCGGTAATAGGACAAAGACTTGTGAACTCCGGACAGTTGAACTTCACGAAATAGTCTCTGTCAGGGTGCTTGTTCGGGAAAGTCTCCAGTACTTCCGGAGCGTAGTCAGCGGAATATTTAGTGTTCTGATTGCCGAGGAGAGTTATGTCTCCCCTTTCGTTATCTTTTCTGCCTGTCATGATTCATACTCCTTTTTCTCGATGTAAGTTCTGAGTTCTTTGAGCCATAGCGGTATATTTTCACCTTTAGTTATAAGCTGACCATTTTTGTACTCGCCTTTTTCAACAAAACCATTTTCATTGTCGAAAAATCTGACTTCATTGCAGTAAGGCAGCACTTTGGCGAGGTCATCAAAGCGTTTGAGGTAACGTCTTTCAACGTCTGCTGCCGGAATATCATGTCCGCCCTTTTCAACACGGTTTTTGATACGTTTTATACTCTCGTCAGAAGAGCTTACTCCAACGTAATAAAGCCTGATGAAGTAATCAAGATCACGGGCTTTCTGAATGGTTTTAAGAGTTCTCACTTCTGAGAGCGTAGTTTCCTGCGTAAAATTCACACGCTTTTCCAGACAATCATCAATAATAGCGATAGCAGATTTACCGCCTTTTATACTGTCTCCGCCCAACTCGGCAGTTAATTTATCCGTATCAACGATAATACCAAGTTCTGAACTTTCAGCGGATAAAACGCCTGAAAGACTGCTTTTGCCTGCTCCGTTAACTCCGCCTATAATGGTGAATACTCTCATTTTTCAATTCCTTTCATAAGCGGATCAGTAACGCCGTTAGCCTCAAAAGCAGCGATACGGTCACGGCACGTACCGCAGACACCGCACGGACACTCTCCGCCTTCGTAGCAGCTCCATGTAAGCTCATACGGTACATTCAGTTCAAGACCTTTTCTGACAACGTCAGCCTTAGTAAGCTTGACGAATGGAGCTTCGATATGTAACTGCTGACCGCTTCCGAGGTAGATAGCCCTGTTCATGGCATCATTGAAAGCGTCAGAGCAGTCAGGATAAGCATTTCCGGCAGCGTCATCGCTGTGAGCGCCATAATATATAACATCGCAGTCATTTGAAAGAGCGATGCTTGCAGCGGAAGAAAGGAACAGACCATTTCTGAACGGTACATAAGTAGAAACCGGCTTGCCGTTAGTCTTTTTAAGCTGTTCAGCATAGCTTTCCTGCGGTATCTCGCCGTTTCCTGAAAGGAGAGTGCAGTCAGAATCAGCGAAAATAAGAGCGAGGTCGAGAGTTTTGAGCTGAACGCCGTAATAAGCGGCGGTTTTCTGAGCAGCCTGCATCTCCTTGTCGTGCTTCTGACCATAGTAAATGGACAGAGCGATAACATTTTCAGCTCCGAATTTATCAACAGCCATACCGAGGCAGGTGGAGCTGTCCACGCCTCCGCTGAAAAGAACGAGTGCTTTCATAATATTTACCTTTCAAATCATTTATTTTTCTTAAATTCCTGCATTTCCATATTAATGAAACCGGATATCATTTCCCTGTAGAGTTTTTCAGTCATGTCAGGAGAAGCACCGTATTTCTCAGCTTTTTTCCTGACTTTTGCAATAACAGCTTCAACTCTCGCCGGAGCTTTAACTCCGTCCTCGTTTTTCTTGAATGCGGAAGCCTGTTTAACATAGTCTGTTCTTTCTGCAATAAGTCTGATTATCTGGTCGTCGATCCTGTCGATATTTGAACGTACTTCATCTAAGCTTGAGCATTTCATAAAATGACCTCCTGTTAAATACCGAAATGTATAATAAATTTATTCTCGCTGTCAGCCTTGCGAATAAGAGCAACAAGCTCCGAGAAAGCCGGTTTGTCAGCGAAGATATCAGTCAGCAAGCCGAAAGACTCCGGCGGTATCAGCGTAACACCGCAGTAAGCAAGACCTGCTCCGGACTTATCGAGGGTATGCCAGCAGCATTTCACCTCATTCAGCTTTTCGCCGACTGAGAGTATATCATCATCGTCAACAGCGATACAATCGTATTTTTCCGGCTCGTATTCATCATATCTTCTCCCCTTTTCGGGAGCATCCTGCATTATACCGAATTCATGTACGGGCATATTTTTCACCTTCCGAGCCATTCGCCGTCCCTGCAATCGGGCAATATAACGTTATTTTTTGTAGGGACGACCATTGGTCGTCCGCTAATTTATTGCATATGTCACGTTTTTCGACAAACTGAGACTTCTCAGCATTTATTCTCAGTCAAGAAGCTCCTGCAAGTCACGTCTTGACTTGAATTCACCGGTGTAGGTGCGTGTCTCAGTACGAGCAGAGGAATTGCGGATACCTCTTGCAGTCATACAGCTGTGAGAGCCGACAATTTTCACGCCTACATCAGGAGTACCGGCAGCTTCGGATATTATCTCAGCGATGTCTCTGCCGAGGCGCTCCTGCAATTGCAGACGCTTTGCAGCCATATCGCATATACGGGCTATCTTGCTGAGTCCGAGGACTTTGCCGTGTGGGATGTACGCAACATTGACATACATATCATACATAAGAGCGAGGTGATGTTCGCAGTAGCTGAAAACAGTGATATCCTTCATGACAACAGCTTCCTGAGCGCCGGTATCTTCGGCGGTGAAGGTCTTGCCGAACATCTGAGCGATATCGTGGTTGGTATAAGCGATACCTTCGAGCATTTCTTCAAACATACCAGCAACACGGGAAGGAGTTTCTTTAAGTCCTTCTCTGTCAGGATTTTCGCCTAAAGCTTCAAGCAGCCCTCTAACGTGAAATTCAATTTTTTCTCTATCCATATTTAAACGCCTCTCTTTTCAGGATCCCAGATATATTTATGAAGCTGGAGCTGTAATCTTACGCCGTTGAGCTTTTTCCCCAGCATGAAATCAACAATTTCATCCGGCTTGATATTGCCGAATACAGGACTTATGTACACCTTACACTTATCAGTAAGGCAGTATTTTCCGATTATCTCGCAGGCTTTTTCAAGGTCATTGATACTGCCGGACACGAATTTCACAGCGTCCTGAGGCTGTAAAAAACTGTAATTATCAGTCAGCATATGATTTTCCATACCGCTTGACGGGAGCTTATAGTCCAGCGTAAAAGCCGGACGGCATGGTTTAGCGCTAAACTCAGCAATGGAGATACTGCCGTTAGTTTCTATCTCGACACTGTTTCCATTATTAATAAGCAGTTCGATCAAACTGTACAGGTCATTTTGCAGAAGCGGTTCACCGCCTGTGAGAGTAACATTTCTGATACCGGTACTTTTAACATAGTCAGCGATATCCTCAGCCGAGAGCATTTCTGCCTTACAATCGGGAGTATTCGCCCACTTAGTATCGCAGTAGCTGCAAGCGAGATTGCACTGACGGAAGCGAATAAAAACGGCAGGCTCACCTGCTTTGATGCTCTCGCCATTGATGCTTACGAATTTTTCAACAACAGGGAAACTCATTCATTCACCTCATAAACAGCGCAGTTGTCGGGAGTTTCATACACAGTAACAGAATGTACCGGAAGTCCCTGAGATATGAGTTCATTGCAGAAATACTCGGCGAAATTCTCGGCAGTAGGTCTGAAATCAACGGGTATCAGGCGAAACTCCTCGTCATTGAGAGCTGCAACAGTAGCAGGTTTAAGAGTACCTTTTTCATATATAAGAGCGTGGTCGAACCAGTCAGCAATAGCACGGACACTTTTTTTAAGGTCGCCGAAGTCGATGACCATACCACGCTTCTCGCCGTCAGGAATAAGGCTGTCACTTTTGACAGAAGCCTCGATAGTCCAGCGATGACCGTGTATATTAGCGCATTTTCCGTTATATCCGGAAAGGAAATGAGCGCTGTCGAAAGCAGCAGAAGCTTTAAGATAGTACATATTTACCTCCAAAAAAAGCGCCTATCCGCAAAAGGGCAGGCGCATCCGTAACAAGCATAATAAACTCCGGACTGCCCTGGTTTTGTTTAACGACAGGATGGCGCAAACGAACTGTCAGAAGTAATTTTAACACTGAAACCCTGATTTGTCAAGGGATATATAAATTTTATTCAGGGCAGGAGTCTTTTGTCTTACATGAAAACCAAAGAATATGGGGTGCAGGGGACTGTGTTCCCTGCCGGATTCCAAAGGCAGGCTCAACGAGCCCGTCCCCTCTGTCAGCTTTGCTGACATCTCCCCACACTGTGG
>DEBW01000088.1 GCA_002348905.1 Ruminococcus flavefaciens
GGCTGGGTTTGGTTGGCGCTTACCTTTTTCTCGCTTATAAAAAAATAACACCCCTTAACGTCCATGTTAAGGGGGTTCTGGTTGCGGCGGCTGGATTTGAACCGTTGCCCCAACTGTATAAACCGCCTGAAAACAGGCATTTGTGAACGTGACTGTGTGATTTCGTGTGATTATCACGGAATTACACTCTTTTTTTATGCTGAAACATTCCCAGAATTAAGGATAATACCATTGAAATAACCATCAATCATCTTGTCGATCTTTTTGCGTTCCGAGCTGAATGTCTGCTGATAAACGGATTTCAGAATACTATCCGTAGACCAACCTCCACGCTCCATCGCATACTTGTCGGGAACACCGAGCATAAGCATAATTGAAGCGTTCAAATGGCGAAGATCATGAAAAGTCATTTTGATATCGTTCCTTTTCATAAGTCTTGTAAATCTGCTGTAAAGTGCCTTTCTTGTAAGCGGAACTATAAAGTCCTCATCACTGTCATGCTCAATTGCCATTATCATATCAAATATGTAATTGGGCAATTCAAGCTGACGCTGACTTTTTTCAGTCTTGCAACCTTCACGTACTTTCAGTCCTTCATCGGTACGGATAACAGTACGCCTGATACTTATTCTGCGTGTTTCTTTATCAATATCTCTGAACTGCAAACCAATGACCTCTCCTATTCGCAGACTGAGCCAGGCTGCAAGCAGTACGGGAAGTTCGATCTCTGTTCCCTTTACGATAGTAAAGACCTCTTCAAACGACGGTAATTCCTTTTCCTTTTTTCTGAGTTTCGGGAGCTTAACACTGTTCAGATTAATATCCGCATTGAACATTTTCAGTACCGACTTCAACAGACCGTATGCATTCTTGACTGTCTTTGGACTTACCTTTTCAGCTTCAAGATTTATTGCCCGCTGTATCTGAATAGGCTTTATATCTCTGACTTTAACATTCATAAGTGTTTTGAAGCGGTATTTTAATACCTGATTGTAATCACGGATAGTTGTTTCTTCAAGAACATTTCTTCTGCTGTCGATGTACATTTCCATTGCTTGAGCAACAGTCATGTTATTATCGTAGTTCTGTTCTCTCCTGCAAGCAAAGTCTGTGGCAAGTTTTACTGCTTCCCACTCCTCTGATGCTGTAAATGACTTGACGATACGCTTACCGTTTTCATCATGTCCTGCAACTACCTGAACTCTGTAATTTCCCGAAGGAAGTTTTTTAGCCTTCATATACCATTCCTTTCCGAGCATCGGAAAGTGATATCAAACTATAAATACAGTATACCACTTCCCGTGTGATTTGTCCAGTGTTTTTACGTATAAATCTACATTGCAAGCAATTCGTCAAGTTCCATGCTGTTCACGACAAGGAAATTATCTACCTTTTCAAGTGTGATGTTTCTTGCGTTCTTGTCGTAGTCTCTTAATGTTCGCTCGCATACCTGTAAATAGGCTGCAAGTTCACTGTCACTGACATCTTTAAGGCTCTGCCAGTAACGGATTTTACACCATATCTTCTTGTATATGGTGATCCTTTTTTCTTTTCTCATTGTTATCCCTCTCTTTGAAATCAATATCAAAAAATGATGTGTAGGTGTGTATTTCTCTATTTATAGGCTTTTACGGTGTGTATCAGAGCTGTGTATGCAATGTGTAACACAGCTATACGCATCATTATTACGCACCATATAAGGCTGTATACAGCCATTTACACAGCTACACACCTTTTACGCAGGTCGTTTTTCTGTTTGTCTTTATCCCTTTGAAGCCCCTTACTCTGTTTCCTCTGTCATCCAAGATATTGGAATCGTAGCATATGCCGAGCTTTTTCTGATTTGTTTTGAGCCAGCTTATGAAAGTGTCTCGCTTCAACGCCGTTAGAGCATTATCACCGCACCAGACAGAGTATGACGAATAAAGTTCCGCTCCCGTAACACGAAAATCTGTGTTGAATGATACGATATCACAGTCGCTCAGAAACTCGTTGATATTGCAGTTATCCGACAATGCCTCGGAAATATTCAGCTTTGTTTTATTGGAAATAGTAAAACGGAACTTTCTGTCTATCAGTCTTTTCAGTCCGTCATACATCCAGCGGAATATCTTTTCCTTTTCAGCAATAAACTTATCTGCAATAAAAGGATCATCGATGCGGTTCTCGGACTTTGGCTTTGTAGTGAGGATTATCAGCCTTCGTGCAAATCCGTCCGTCTTATCATACAGTGCTTTCGGACTGCCGTTACCGAAACACAGAAAACGTGAATACAGCTTTGCCTGATATGACTGTTCTCCCTTTGCTTCTACATCAACAGGAGTTTCTGCTGTTATCAGATTCTTGATATATCCCGTACTCATAAGAGCGTTCATCTGCATATCATCATCTACCATGAGCAGTTTATCCTGCAAGTTATACCTGAAAAAACGGTCGTTTTCTATACGCTGAAAGCTTCCTGTCAGCATATTTTTTCCGAATATACTTTGCAGAACTACTCCTATCCTCGATTTTCCCTCTCCGCCGTTTCCGACTATGAACATCATTTTCTGTCCTCGTGTTGACGGTATGAGGCAGTATCCGAGATACTCCTGCAATGTTTCAACGTCCTCGGGTTCAAGAAGATCATACAGAAATGTCAGAAACTTCTCGGGATAGTAAGCCTCACCGATAAACTCCTTGTATTCAACATTCAGTCGGTTTCTGCAAAAGTACTTCTTCTCCGTAAATGTACCGTCAACATCAAGCGTACCGTTTTGCAGATGTATCCTGAATTCATCAAGCGGTAATTCGCTGTTGTAACAAAGAAGTTTAATCGCCTCTATCAGTGACTTCACCCGATTAGAAAGATTATTCCTGACATAAGGCAGTATATCCTGAGAGATACGATAGCTGACATACTTCATATCAACTTCTCCGTCTACATCAAACAGCTTGTCATTAACGCACAACATCGGGAACTGTTTCAGATATTCCGTTCCGTATGCTATCTCATCAATGGAGTTTATCCCCATTACCCATTTGGGAGCATTTTCAAGAAACTCTTTTTTCTTCTCTTTATCCTTCAACTGTTTATCTCCTTTTTGTATTGTAAACCGCCCATATCTATGATATAATGTAGAAAAGGCGGTGTTTTGTGTGTCATATATTACTTTTGCTGATGTTTTCAAACGTCTGTATAACGATGCAGACCATAAAATAAATCCCTATAGCAAGGAAGTCAAATGCTCTCAAAGCGAATTCTTCAATGCTTTGTTCTTTGCGTATACAGACGGCAATGATTCTGCATTTGATAATTCCTATGTCGGAAAGTTCTCTCGTAACGAAAGAGCTTTGCCTGCGGAGCTGTTCAAATTCTATGCAGGCAATCTCGGAGTGCTGTCCGATGATATTGAAGCATATATCCTTCCGTGGCTTATTGATTACTATAACACCGCCGAAGAATTGTATAAGCTTATCAAAGCAGACGACTATTTTACGGACGATGTTAAATCCGATATATGCAGCACCTTTCCATTTGAAAAGAAAAGCGATGTAACAGCTTTCATAACAAAAGCTGTATATAATACGATGTCACGCCCGAAAGAACCTTTAACACTCCCCGTTCCGAAAAAAGCTGATTCGTTTATCGTTGAATATGACCTTGATACAGCTTATGCTCCACCGCCGTTATGCAGATATTTCTGCGGTCGTGATGATGAACTGAAAGAACTCCGCAAACTCTTTGACGAACATAACCGCATTTTTATAACAGGTCTTGCAGGCATAGGAAAAAGCGAATTTGCAAAGGCTTACGCAAAACGTTATCGTGACAGATACAAGCACATTTTGTTCTTTACATATAACGGAAGCCTGCGTGATATGATAACGCAGATACCGCTTGATGATAACGATGATAAAAATGATTTTGGAACTCGTCATAAACTGCTCCGCAAGCTCGGCAATGATACACTTATAATAATAGACAGCTTCAATGTCCGTGAATCCGAACTATCTTCCTCTGCTGAATATGACGTTATAAAGAAGTACAAGTGCGATATGATCTTTACTTCACGCTCACGATTTGAAAATGAATGTACCTTTGAGCTTTCGGAAATGCCTGCAAAAACATTACACGGTCTTGTATGCGATATATTTCCCGAAGCAGACGATTATTCCGATATCGTTGATGAAATAATTGATATCGTCCACCGTCATACCTATGCCGTTGAGATAACAGCAAGACTTATGAACACAGGTCTTTTAGAACCTGCGGAGTTACTTGAAAAACTGAAAACTTGCAGTATCAATCCCGAACTTGCCGATAAGGTAAAGACTGTAAAAGACGATAAAACACAAAATCAGACATATTACTCACATATTCATTTTCTGTTCAGCCTGTTTGAACTTAATGAGGATATGAAGTATATCCTGAGCTGTTCGTCGTTCATTCCCAACGAAGGAATAAAAGCTCGTCCTTTTGCTAAACTCTGCGGACTTTCCGACCTTAACACTGTCAAGGATTTGGATGAATCCGGACTTATGAAACTCTCGGAAAACGGTATCATATCAATACAGCCTATAGTAAAGGATATTGTTATTACCGACCTCGAACCATCTTTTGATAATTGCAGCAGTTTTATGAAAAACACATTTGATGTGTGTACTGCTCACGGTATTGCTGTACCCATAAAATCACTGGCGGATATGCTTATTGAAATATGCGGTCATATCAGATATGATGATATTGATAATTATCTGCTATTCATAGAAGAAGCCGTCGGTTATCTTGAAGCAAGCAAAATGCTCGGTCATGTAGATGTTCTTTGCAATTTCTATACCGAAGCTGTAACCGTATTACCTGATAATAACAAATACCTCGCAAAGCTGTATTACATCCAATGTCTGAATGTCGGTATTGCTCACGGCGATTATTCAAAAGCTATTCCGCTTGCGAAGAAAGCTCTCGAACTTGCTGATAATATAGGTCTTGAATTCAAAGCAAATATGCATCATAATCTCGGCTTCATGTATTACAACAGCAAGCGTTACAAGGAATGCAGAGCGGAGCTTGAAAAAGCTCTTGCTATTCATAATGAGCTTGGTATCTCAAATAACGATACACTTCAAACTCTCGCCCTGCTTCACGAAGTTAACTCCAGAATCTGAGATACAGTCTGATGATTATATCAAGCACAACAAATAACGGCGGCAGATAGAAAAGCCTTACCTTCCACTTTTCTTCAAGCTCCAGATCCAAGGCGGTATCGACGGCTCTTTCAGCAGCCTTTTCTGCATTTTTCGCAGCAGCGTTTATCTTTTTTATCATAAGCTCAGTATCATTGGCAAGGAACTTGCGTATATCAATGAACGCTTTCTCCTGCTCTGCCCTGAACTGATAATAGATACTTTTAATAGTATCATCTATGCTGTTCCGAACGTTTTTTGCGTACTCGCTTTGAACGCTCAGCAGATTCAGCTGCCTTCTGTTCAGCTCGTCGAACTTTACGAGCATATTCTCCATAAAGCTCTCCTGTATCGTGGCTATCTTCATTACGGTTGCGAGAAGTATATCCACTTCCTTGTCCTGACGTACTTCGTCTTCTCTCACAGCTTTCAGATACGCTATATTGTTCATCTCGTTCTGAAGCTCCGTAAGAGTAGTTTCCTGTGTTGTTCCCTCCGTCTTCGGCAGCTGAACCGCTTCCTTGTCCGTTTGCTTTATTCGCTGTGAATCCACAGCTAACAGTTCTCTGGAGAACTTCCCCTGTTTCAGATATTCCTGTGCGATCTCTTCCTGAGATCTCTCTTGTTCGTAATTCTTTAAGGACATTATCAATTCCTCCTTTGGTATAGGCATCTCCGAGCTTGCTGCCACGAACGGAAACAAGCTCTCCTGCCTTATTCTTGTGTTCGGGATGGCGGTATGATACCGTGTTTCCCTTTACTCGTGTCTCGACATGATAATGCTCCCATAAGCCTTTTATCACATCTTCAAAAGTTTTGTTGCGTATATCCCTGCACTCGTTTTCAATAGCCTCACGAAGTTCTGACTTAAAGGTCTCTTTTCCCTTTTTCTTCATCTGCACTTCGTTGAAGCTCTCTTTTATCCGCCAGGGATCCTTGCTGTAGTAGTTCTCACGCACCGAACGTGTAAGTCCTCTTTTGGTGCATTGCTCACCAAAAAACTGAGACATAATATACAAGTCCTTTTCGTTTCTGCGAAAAGACTTACCTGTATCACGATTACAGTTGCCTATTATAAAATGAGCGTGGATATGATCTCTGTCTGTATGTACGGCAAACATAACATCAAAACCTTTGCTGTGGAAAAACTTCTCGGCAAACTCCTTTGCGATCTGAAACGCTTCTTCATAGGTAAGCTTTTCATCAGAATGAAAAGAAATGGACATCTTATACGCAAGATTACTGCTCTTATTGCAAGGCTTGTTCCAAAGTCTGCGCGTCAGCAAAACAGCATCTGCAAAATTATCCCTGTCATCATCAAATGCATAATAAAGATCTGAGCGTGTTTTCACAACTCCGCTGTTTATCTGTTCGGGATTCCTGCCAAGTATATAGTTGCAGGCTCGACGGAGCTGAGTTACTGTCTTACATGGTTTGTAGTCCACATTGACGTTACCGAACATCAGCTGCACACCTCGGAGCTTTCAGAAATTCAGCTAACTCATTCATAAGCCTGTTATGGCTCATACGGATACTCTCGATGTTATCACGAACAGGCTGTTCCTGTCCTACATTGGAGAAGTATGCAAGCTGATTGATGTTGCTCCCGATGTAGCGAAGCTCCTTCATCATCGGACGCAAGGCTTCCTCAATGCGGTACACTTTCACAGTGCTGTTTTTCAGCACCGATACAAAGAAGTCCGTTTTGGACAATCCGCTGTCACTGCACTTTTTCTCAAAGAGTACATATTCATCATCGGTCAGTCTCAGGCATACCTGACGGTATCTTTTTCTCTCAGGCATTATGCCTCCTTTCTTCGCCGCTCTCAAAACGGCGCATTTCAAGGGTCTCGGGAATGTGTCCTGAGCAGGTATGCACCGTTGTTGTCTATACAACGGTACTACCTGCCTGTCATCCGCACCTGTCTTGCAGAAATCTTTTTTCTGTTTGGCAGGTGCGTTTTTTGTTTCCGGCATCAGACGGAATTGCTGTGCTGTACCATTATTGGTATATGGTCAGCTCAGCTTTTCTCCGCAGATGATGCCATTCATCTTTGCGGAGAAATTCTGTACCGACTCCGTTCGGTTTGTGTACTGCTTTTTCATAAGCAGTATCACATCATGCACCACTGAGGAAATCGTAGTCAATATCCTCTGTATTTGCCTCAGTGAGCGCTTCTTCGGGAGGTTTCATTGTTAAAGGAGCGATACTGTACGGCTGTGAGATCTTCACAAGGCAGGCAGCAAGAAAAGACGGAAGTTCTGCTTTTACAGCATTTTCTACTGCTCCCACTATCTTCTCCACGAACCTGTCCTCACGCTCACGGCTCTCGAAATACGGATCATCTGCAAGTTTGCTGTGCCTGTCCTGATACTCCACAAGAGCTTCGGAAATGAGTTTACTGTGAGATTTTTTCTCGCTCTGCAATATCTCCCAAGCCTTATTGTGTAAAGGCTTGTCAAGGTTGAAACGCAGACAGGTTGTCTTGATATTTCCCATAGGCATCACTCCTTGTTAAGGCTCTGCCACGCAAGGAATTCATATCCCTTAGCTGTAGCACACACATCTGTGATGAGCGTAACTCTGTCCTTATTATAGTCAGCAAAGTTCTTGACGAGAACGCTACCGCCGCCTACAACGTAGAGCTTCATAAGGTCGGGATTG
Organism: Ruminococcus flavefaciens; assembly: GCA_002348905.1. Classification (GTDB taxonomy): domain Bacteria; phylum Bacillota; class Clostridia; order Oscillospirales; family Ruminococcaceae; genus Ruminococcus; species Ruminococcus flavefaciens_O. Next base: position 7,832 of record DEBW01000088.1, read on the forward strand.
TAGTCATACTTGCGGAGAGTATCAAAGATTATATTGCAGTAGTCCTCCATAGTTTTTGTAACTACCGCCAGAATGTGCGGAGCTATATCCGCTGTTCCTCTGCGGATAATCTCCTCGATGATAACATCATCAAGCACCACATGATACTTGTCCATTACAGCATTTTTCACCATAGTCACACAAGTATTCACGCCCAGCTTTTCCGTCCAGCACTTGCTCTCGTTTGCCCTCTTGTTGTTAAGGTACATAACATTCATCGTGCCGTTGCCGATGTCTGCTATGAGGTTGACACCGTTCATTTCATGCAGGCGGTCAACGACTGCTGTGTATCCCTGCGGATATACCGAACAGCCGACGATATGCACCTTGTAGTGCTTGTCCCTGAAATCGAATTCTGCAAACTCATGTTTCAGCAGATACCTGCGGAAGCTCTCACGTTGCTCCCTAACCCAGGCAAGAGGAAGTCCTGCGGCAATATGCACATCTGCTTCGGTGATGTTCTCACGGCTAAGTTCTCTTGCAATACCATAGAGAGTGCAGATGTAGTTATCCTTATCCTCGGACTTATCGGGAATATATGTCTTGTGAACGTCACCTATTTTATAGTAGGTGTTGTCATAGAACAGTATATTGCCCTCAAAGGCAGGCTTCGTTTCGTAGGCGGTAACTCCTGTGGGAGTTATGGTGTTTGCCGTTTTGATGTTTCCGTAGCCGTGATCGATACCGATAACGGCTACACCGTTCTTTGTCATCTTCATTCTGATGACCTCCTTGAATCATATTTGGAATCGGTACAGCTCTTTTCTGTTGCTGTATTTGTTTTCCATAATTCAAGTATACTCAGAATGAACGTAAAACCATAGGACAGGAATGGACATGGACATTGTCCACCCCCCAAAAAAAGCTAATGTCATTAAGCCAACCGT
>DEBW01000118.1:0-7834 GCA_002348905.1 Ruminococcus flavefaciens
TTTTCATGCGGGAGCCCTGAAAAATTGGCTGTGTAATATTGCATTTTTCTGTTGGATATGTTATAATATAAATATGTAAATTTTTCCGTGAAGGAGAGAAAATTATGGCTATTACAGAAGCAGTTGAAAACTACCTCGAAACCATACTTATACTTTCAAAAGCACAGCCGGATGTCCACGCTATCGACATCTGCTCATACCTCGGCTATTCCCGTCCTACAGTATCTATAATACTCAAAAAGATGAAGGAAGAGGGACTTGTAAACGTTGACGGCGACAACCATATCACCCTTACCGATGCAGGAAAGTCCGTAGCTGAGAGGATATATGACCGCCATAATGTGCTGTCAGAGTTCTTCATGATGCTTGGAGTAAGAAAAGATCAGGCTCTTGAAGATGCCTGCAAGATAGAGCACGACCTTTCTGATGAGACTTATACTCTTCTTAAAGCTCATTATCTGAAGCTTGCCAACAATAAATAATGTCCGGAGGAAATAATGGATAAATTTGAACGTTTCAGAAGTGAAGCGCCTGTATTTGCATACAAGTCATTCTCTGTGACTGAGACTGACACTACAATAGAAATTGACTACGTTTTCGATATCGAAGGTCTTGCACAGTTTCACCCCGGCTGGAGCTTTCCACGCCCTGAGGGAATGTCCGTAAAGGGCGATGCAGTATTCGAGCGCCTTGCCTTTTCACTCGGTATGGCTGAGGCTGTAAGCTACTGGAAGGCTGCCTGCTCTCCGCTTATGCGTGTTGAGTGCGATGAACTTGATTCTCAGCAGATAAGCTGGTGGAAAAAGCTGTATTTCCTCGGACTTGGCGAGTTCTTCTACGTCAACGGGATAGATACGGACGTTGATTCCTTTATGGACATTCAGTGTACCGGAAGATTCGAGTGTACTTCTGATGCAGAGCGTCCTGAGCTTTCAGGCTGTCTCGTACCGATAGGTGGAGGAAAGGATTCTGCCCTTACGCTTGAAACACTCACACAGGCAGGCATAAAATGCCGATGCTACGCTATAAATAAGCGTTGTTCCATAACAGGCACAGTCCTAACAGCAGGTCTTGACGAGAGTGCGCTCATCACAGCGAAGCGTCGTTTTGACCGTTCACTCATCGAGCTGAACAACAAGGGCTACCTCAACGGACATACTCCGTTTTCGTCCGTAGTGGCTTTCTCGGCAGAGATAACAGCCTACCTCAACAGACTGAGATATATCGTCCTCTCCAACGAGGACAGCGCAAACGAGAGCACTGTTGCCGGTCAGAGCGTCAACCACCAGTACTCCAAGAGCTTTGAGTTCGAGCAGGACTTCCATGAGTATGAGGAGAAGTACCTCAGGACTGGAATTTACTATTTCAGCTTCCTCAGACCGTTGTCAGAATTTCAGATAGCGAAGATGTTCGTCAGCCACAGGAAGTATCTGCCTGTATTCAGGAGCTGTAACCTCGGAAGCAAGGTATCGCCGGATATATGGTGCGGTGACTGCCCGAAATGCCTGTTTGTCAGCCTGATACTCTCGCCGTTCCTTAGCAGGAGCGAGCTTGCTGAGATATTCGGCAAGGACATGATAAATGATACTGCCATGAACGATTACTTCATAGAGCTTATCGGAAAGTCCGAGCATAAGCCTTTCGAGTGCGTAGGAAGTATAGACGAGGTGAATCTTGCTGTAACCCTTGCGATACGAAATGCTGAGAAAAACGGCGAAGAACTGCCGTATCTCTTCAAAAAGTATGTTGAAATTGGTATGTATCACCCTGGAAAAGCTGATGCAGTAAATGCTGAATACTGCGGAAGATTCAGTGAAACTAACCTTCTTCCGCCTGAGTTCAGGGAAATTCTTACAAAAGAAATGGAGCGACTTCTTTGAATAACTTTGCTGAGTATATAAAGAATTATACCGAGGGAAAAAGCGTGTGCATACTCGGATTCGGACGGGAGGGAAAGTCAACCTTCAAAGTCCTGAGAGAGCATTGTTCACCATCATGCATAGCTATATCCGACCTCAATAATATCGACAGGGAAGCAAATGATATCCCTGACAGCGTTGAGCTTATCTGCGGAGAGGGCTATCAGGACTGTCTCGACAGATTTGACCTTGTGTTCAAAAGTCCGGGAATCGTGCTGACCACTTCTCCCTCTGACCTTAAATGCAAAATAACTTCCGAAACACAGGTGTTTTTCGAGGTGTTCCGTGAGCAGATAATAGGTATAACCGGTACAAAGGGCAAGAGCACGGTAACTTCCCTTATCTACCACATACTCAAAGAATCCGGAAAGGATGCTTATATCGCCGGAAATATCGGTATACCGGTATTTGACATAGCTGACAGCCTGACAGATGAAAGTATCGTTGTATGCGAGCTTTCATGCCACCAGTTGGAGTATATGACAGTTTCACCGGCAAAGGCAGTTTTCCTCAATCTCTATGAGGAGCATCTTGACCATTACGGCACACTTGAAAAGTACTACGATGCAAAGAAGAATATCTACCTTCATCAGCAGTCAGATGATATGCTTGTTATCAATTCCGCAGTAGTTCCGGAGGAGTACAGCTCATGGCACGTATATACCATCTCTGACAAGGACGAGAAAGCTGATATTTTTGTAAGCGAAGGAAAGATATTCAGTCATGGCGAGGAAGTGTACACGATACCGACTGACAGGATAAAGCTGCTTGGTGTCCACAATCATTACAATATAGCGATAGCATATGAAATGACTGTCATGACCTCTGAGGTCGAACCGGAAGAATTCGGAACGGCTCTCTGTACTTTTGATCCTCTCGCACACCGTCTTGAATATGTGGATACAGTCAATGGTATCAGATGGTATGACGATTCGATATCGACAGCCTGTGCAACAGCTATCGAGGCATTAAAGAGCATACCTGCTCCGGGAACTATCCTCATAGGCGGTATGGACAGAGGTATTGACTATACTCCGCTTGTGGACTTCCTCAAAGACTTCGATGTAAATGTTATATGCATGGAAGCTTCGGGAAAGAGAGTGTTTGATATGCTCATATCTACGGATATCAAGGACGTTACAAGGGTACACTATGCACATCACCTTGAAGAAGCAGTAAAACTTGCCAATGATATAACTCCGAATGGCAGGAGTTGTGTACTTTCACCGGCTGCTGCAAGCTACGGTATCTTCAAGAACTTTGAAGAGCGTGGAGACGTATTCAAATCGCTTGTAAAGGCGTTATAAACAAGAATAACGGGCAAATACTGCCCGTTATTTTTATTTTTTTAGAAAATCAATATCATAATTCTTATGGCTCAGACGTTTTTCAAATTCTTCAAGAGGCAGAGGCTTATCAAAGAAGAATCCCTGAGCTATGAGACAGTCATTATCGAGCATGACCTCGACCTGTTTTTTAGTTTCGACACCCTCAGCGATACATTCAAGACCAAGCTCCTTAGCCATAGAAACGACAGATTTGAACATAACGCTGCGTGTACTGTCAGCATTCTCACCGTCAAGAGGGAGAAAACTGCGGTCTATTTTCAGTACGTTCCACGGTATATCACGTATGAGGTTGAGGGAAGAGTAACCCATGCCGAAATCGTCAACGGAGGTATATATTCCTTCTTGCTGCAAACCGCTTACAATACGTTTAAGGTCACGGAACTCAACGTCAGTAGTAGTCTCGGTAAGTTCAATCTCGATAAACTCATGAGGGACATTGTGTCTGTTGATTATCTCAAGGATATGTTGCAGGAGGTCAACGTCTATCATATGTTTCCTTGAAAAATTAACGGATATACGCACAACGTTTCTGCCTTCATCGAGCCAGCGGCGGATATTTTTGCAAACGTGGTCGAGCATATAGAAGTCGAGCCGGCATATATCGGTATTTCTTTCAAGTACAGGGATAAAATCAGCAGGTGGAACAAGCTTATCGTCCCTGAACCAGCGGCACAGAGCCTCAGCTCCGACAAGGATACCGCTCTTGATGTCGATTTTCGGCTGATAGAATACATCGAACTCTTCATTTTTGAGAGCATCAGGGAACAACTGCTGGATACGCATACGTTTTTTCTTGTACATCATCATCTGCTCATTGAAGAAAACAACGCTTTCCTTTCCGCCGTTTTTTGCGGTATGAGAAGCAGAGGTTATCTTGTCCATGATATTTTCGGAGGCATCCGGATCATAATTTTCCGGTATAGTGTAAACTCCGACACTTGCAGATATGAGGATACGGTTTGAATTTCTGGCATCGTATTCGACAGTAGTTCCACGCAGAGCAGCGAGAACATCGCTTAGTATCTCAGTTTTGAATAAGCCAGCGAAATTATCTCCGCCGATACGGCAGACTATACCGTTATCACCAACGAGTTCGGTGATATGATTGAAGAAATTCCGCATAACGAGGTCTCCGCCTTTTCTGCCGATTTCCTGATTTATCAGAGTAAAGTGTTTGAGGTTAAAATGTATGGCGGTATTGCCGATGATACTGTTCTGTTCAGTAAGGCGGTCGATGTATCTATGGAATGAGCGTAGATTAGGGTAGCCGAAATCGTCATAGAAGCCGAGTTGTTCAACAACACGCTGTAATCTCTGACGGCTTATGAAACTGAGGATAACTCTCAGAACCATGTCGATCTTTTCGATCTCGTCCTGAGGAAGGTCAGGCATATCTTCCCTTATCCATAGAGAACCTTTTATAACCGTCATTGAGGGAGTAACTATGCGCCTTTCGACAATGACTCTGCTTTTTTCGCCGGTATCGTAATCGGTTATGATCTCACCGAGACCGTTTCTTTCATGAGAAGGCGATAAATAGAACTCTGTTTTACCCTTTGAAAGGTTAAAGAGCTGACATATTCCAATAGCGGACTGTCGTATTATATCACGGTCAAAGCCATTTATGTCACTCAGAGTGTTAAGGAGATTTTCAAGTATTTTATAAAACTTTACTTCTCTTTCATTGTCCATAAGTTACCTCCTTTCATAAGCGGAAAAGATTCAGATGTATTCGCCCTTTTCGATTTTTTCGGCAAGCTCGTTGAGGTATACCCAACGTTCCATTTTTTCATCGAGTTGATTTTCAAGCTGAGTTTTCAGCTCTGAAAGTTCCTGCAATTTTACGTAATCGGAAGTATTAGCAGAAATTTCACGGTCGGTATCTGCTATCTGCTGTTCAAGAGAAGCGATATCGCCGTCGATATTTTCGTATTCACGCTGTTCCTTGAAAGAGAACTTAGCCTTAGTCTTGCCTGTATAGGTACGCTCTTTTTTGACAGCCTTTTTCTTCGGAGCATCACTTGTATCATTGTCAGCAGACAAGGCTTTTGCGGCATAATCGGAGTAATTGCCGTTATAGCGTATACACTGACCGTCCTTGAATTCAAATATCTCAGAGGACATCTTATCGAGGAAGTATCTGTCATGAGATACAGCGATAACAGCTCCGGCGAAGCTTTCGAGGTAGTCTTCGAGTATGGTGAGAGTCACGATATCGAGGTCATTTGTAGGCTCGTCAAGGAGGAGTATATTCGGGGCAGTCATAAGTATCTTCAGCAGATAGAGGCGTTTTCTCTCACCGCCTGAGAGTTTTTCTATCCTGTTCCACTGAAGCTCAGAGTTGAACAGGAATCGTTCAAGCATCTGAGAAGCTGTAACAGTGCCAGTGGGAGTGCGGACGATATCAGCAGTCTCCCTTATGTATTCGATAACACGCTGAGAAGGATCCATAGACTCACATTCCTGCGAGAAATAGCCGATATTGACGGTATCACCGAGAACGATGCTTCCGGAGTCCGGCTGTATCTGTCCCATGAGCATTTTGAGAAAGGTACTTTTTCCTGCTCCATTTTTGCCGACGATACCGATACGTGCCTCACGGGAGATGATATATGAGAAGTCGGTAATCAGGGGAGTGCCGTCGATAGACTTTGAGAGATGTTCTATCTCGATAGTTTTTCTGCCCAGACGGGTAGAGACTGACTGTAGCTGTAAGCTCTCGGATGCGGTTGGTATATCACGGTTTTTAAGCTCCTCGAAGCGTTCTATCCTGTCCTTGGACTTAGTACCTCTTGCTCTTGCGCCACGGCTTATCCATTCAAGCTCACGGCGGTAAAGAGACTTGGCCTTGCGTTCAGCAGCTTCCGCATCAGCTTCACGCTGAGCCTTCTGCTGTACGAACTGGCTGTAGCTTCCGTCACAGGCGTATATCTTACCCTTGTCAACTTCAATTATCCTCTTGCAGATACGGTCAAGGAAGTATCTGTCATGAGTTACCATGACGATAGCACCACGGTATTTCAGGAGCAGGTCTTCAAGCATCTGAGAAGTAACGTTGTCGATATGGTTGGTAGGCTCGTCAAGAAGCAGGATGTCCGGATTACCGAAAAGTGCCTGNNCACTTGGCTGGATAAGAGCGGCAGCGATGCCGGCACGGCGTTTTTCGCCGCCTGAGAGAGTTGATATATCTCTGTCCGTATCAGAAAGACCAAGCTTTCCGAGGATTGATTTTGCTTCATATTCCTTTGAGTCGTGCAGGTCTTTCGGCAGATGTCCGAGTACCTGTTCAAGGATAGAACCGTGGTCGTCGAACTCAGGTATCTGAGGCAAATAGGATATGCGGACACCTGATGTGCGGACGATATTGCCGGAATCTGCTTCTGAAGCTCCGGCGAGGATTTTCAGCAGGGTGGATTTACCCGTACCGTTGATGCCTACGATGCCGACTTTGTCGCCCTCATTGAGGAAGAATGAAACATCGTCAAGGACTTTTCTTTCCATATAGGTTTTTGAAATATTCTGAGCTGAAAGTAATATCACGTTTATCTCCTAAAATTAAATATTTACTGTTTACAGAGCTGCCGCAGCTTTCATACGGCGTTTTTCCTCATACATACGGCTGTCTGCAAGCCGTTCAGCCGTTTCAGGGTTATGCAGGGAATAGTCATACTCAGCCATACCGTAAGCGATAGCGAGCAAAACAGGCGGATTTTCCTTTTCGTTGTATGCCTGCTGAGCCTTGATAAGCTTTGAAACGCCGAGAACATACATTTCCTTGGCTGAGTCATGGTCGAGAACAGCGAAGAATTCGTCACCGCCTACACGGTATATTTTAGCCACATCTCCGAAGCTTTCACGCAGGACGTTAGCAGTAGCGATAATATGCTTGTCACCCTCAGCGTGACCGTAAACGTCATTGACTTTTTTAAGGTTATTGACATCGAAGTGTATGAAAAGGCATGAGCCTTCATTTCGCTTCATTATCTCGTTTTCATAAGCCACGAAAGCGGCACGGCTGCCAAGACCGGTGAGAGCGTCCTCCATGGCGATAGTCTGCATAAGTTCGGTCTTGCTTGCCTTTACCTGCATATCAATGATACGGTGGTATTCGTAAATAGCAAGGATAGTGGTGAAAACGATAAGACCAACGACTGTAATGAAAGCGGTTTCAGTCCTTCTTACATAGTAGCGGAGCATATCCGCAATTCCGCCGAGCATGAGCATGGACATTGCGCTGATAATGTAGATACCCTTGCTTCTTGATATGACTTTTTTGATTATAGACTTGATAATGAGGTAGATTATGAGTATAACACCAAGAGCGATGATGATATGTGTTATTATAAGGTGGTTTGAGTAGTCGATAACTTTTAAGCATACAAGAATGAATGTACCTACAGTATGTACAGCGCTTCCGAAAGTGATTATCAGGTAAGCTCTGTTTTTGAGACTGTGAGTATACGCAGCGCTGAAAGTGAGCACAGGTATCGGCAGCGCATTGAGGGAGTTGTATTCAAGCACTCTTAGCATAGCAGGATTGTGACAGATGAAATGCATAGTAAGAGT
>DEBW01000118.1:7875-9004 GCA_002348905.1 Ruminococcus flavefaciens
GCTTACGATAAGAGCGATAGCTCCAAGACAAACAGGTTCTATCATCTTTCCACACATTTTGTCCTCTATGATAGCGATAATGAAGAGTATCACGCCGAATATGAAAGTAAGTATGCAGAAAGCGAATTTCAGACCGTCATATTCTGCGATATCACGCAGGAACATACGTGAATCCGAGAGATACAGCTTATTGCATCCGCTTGTACCGTCAGTACGCAGCGAGGCAGCAGATATCTTCAGAGTTTTTTCTCCGGAATATGAGGGCAGAGGGATAGTATGCACAGCTTCTCCGTAGCGGCTGCCGTAGACACCGCCAAGTTTAGGCTTGAACTCGTATATTTTCTGTTCATCGAGATACACGGAAAAGTTTATATTATGAGTTACCATACAAAGGCTTCTGCCATTGATGCCGGTACTGTCGAGAGTATGAGTAAAGCTTCGTATCTCGTCAGGTGATTCATCATTGAAAACTCTGAAAAGAGATACGGTCTTACCTTCTTCATCTTTCCAGTCAGATATGAAATCTTCGGGATAGGTGTAGATATTTCCGCCGGTGTATATATCTATTTTGAAGGAAAGCAGTACAAGCAGCATGACAGCCACAGATGAAAATACAACAAGAAATGTCAATGCTTTTTTCATATTTTATACCTCATTGATTACGGGAAAAAGATTATTATTTATTATTATATCACATATTAAGAAATATTTCAATATATTCATGGCATGATATTGTTAAAAATGGCTGAATTTTTTAAATATGAATCAAGTGTATTGGAAAAAATGTGATTTACTTAGAAATATCGAGAAATGCTTGAACTTTTTGTTTTTTTCTGATATAATAATCTTTATAGCCGTATTTTTGATTTACTATGATGTTGAGCGGCAAAAAGTTTCAGAGGTGTTATACATTGAAAGCAATATTTCAGAAATTCAGATTCCGAAAGATCATGCTTGCGCTTTCTGATGCGTTTATTATTGCATTATCGGCTTTTTTATCGGGTTATTTTACAGTCCTTATGAAGCTCGGGATAAGTGTTACGATGCTTGCGGGAACTTCATTTGTATCTGTTCTTACTTGTATATCCTGCCTGACTATATGCGGCGCTTACAATAAGCTGTGGCGCTA
>DEBW01000118.1:9085-9315 GCA_002348905.1 Ruminococcus flavefaciens
CTTACAATAAGCTGTGGCGCTATTTCAACAGCAAGGACTATCTGTCGTGTATAACCGGAGTGCTGGGCGGCATCTTTTTTACGGCTTTGTCTGTTTACCTGATAAGAGGCGGTCTGCCGTGGCATTACTTTGCGATGCACCTTTTGATATCGACAAGCGGTATATGCCTTTTCAGACTTATCTTCAAGACCGCTTTTATAGATATTATAAAAATAGGCAGAGACAGCTCA
>DEBW01000118.1:9359-9843 GCA_002348905.1 Ruminococcus flavefaciens
TGTATAAGCGGACTATGATAATAGGCGGCGGAAGTGCCTGTGAAATGCTCATGAACGAGATAAAAAACGCAAGGAGCAGTTCAAATAAAGTCCACAGCAATACAGCTCTATTTGAGCCGGTATGTATAATAGACGATGACAGCAGCAAGCTCGGACGGCTTGTCGGCGGAGTTCAGGTCGTAGGAAATACCAGCGAGATAAAGAGATTCATAAAGCAGATGAACATAGAGCAGATAATCTTCTGCATACCTTCCTGCTCGGAATACGACAGAAAACGAATACTTGATATATGTTCAGGAACTGAGCTTCCGATAAAAGTCATACCTTTCATAGGTCAGGCTCTCCTTAACGATAAAGGCTCGTCAATGCTGAATATGGTCAGAGACATAAAGGTGGAAGACCTTCTCGGCAGAGAGCCTGTGCGCTTTGACAATAAGGATATAAGAGACTTTATCAGCGGAAAGGTATGCATGGTAACAGGCGG
>DEBW01000118.1:9960-10256 GCA_002348905.1 Ruminococcus flavefaciens
AACGCCTACGATATCCAGCAGGAGCTGAATATGGAGTACGGCGGAAGCATAAAATTTGTTACAGTAATAGCTTCCGTGAGAGATTATTTCAGAATGGAGCAGATATTTTCTGAATATGCTCCGGATATAGTATTCCATGCCGCTGCACATAAGCACGTACCGCTTATGGAAGGCAGTCCTGTCGAGGCGATAAAGAACAATGTCATAGGTACATTCAACGTTGCAACACTTTCTCAGTTCCACAATGTTGAAAAGTTCGTGATGATATCCACTGACAAGGCGGTAAATCCTACAAA
>DEBW01000028.1:0-1608 GCA_002348905.1 Ruminococcus flavefaciens
ACACCCTGCAAGAGGCTCTGCCTTTGGAATCCGGCAGGGAGCAAGCGGCTCCCTGCACCCACGCAATATTGCGCTGATAGTTATAATGTCAGGCTAATTTTCTTCCGCAAACGCTTCTTAAAAGTAAACAGCGTTACCATGAGAACTTTATTAAAAATACTTGATTTTTCATATGATATACTGTATAATGTTTATACAAATCGGCTTTTGCCGTATCATTAACATAAACACAGGTTCACGCTGATGTGTACCGCACCTATTATAAAGAATATGAAAAATATCAATAAATTTCTTGCAATGTCATTTGCATTGCTCATGCTTTCCGGCTGTTCTGCTCCAAAAAATCCTGAATCTTCTGAAACTTCTCCTGCTGTAACAGGAGAAACAGAAGATATACAAACTGTTCTCCCTGTTCTTTCTATAGAAACAAAGAACAGTTCTGATGACGCTATAAAATTCGTCACAGAACCGGTTGACCAGTACGTTGCCGAGCAGATAGCTTCATGGACTCCATTTTACAAGATGCCTCCTGCACCTTATTATGAAGAATGTTCCGTAACATTGAAAGACGCTGACGGCGAAACTATGCTGTCTCCTTGTGATGCACAGGTAAAAGTCCGTGGCAACTGGACTACCGTTTACCCTAAGAAACCGCTGAAGATAAAATTCACCGAGAAACAGAACCTCCTTGGACTAAATGACGGCGCAGAGCAGAAAAACTGGCTTCTTCTCGCTGAATACAAAGATGCCTCAATGCTGAGAAATAAAGCCGCTCTTTATGCTGCACACGAGATACTCAGCCCTGACAGACTATATTCAGCAGACTCCGGACTTGTAAACGTTGAGATAAACGGCGAATACTTCGGAACTTACCTCCTCACAGAATCACAGCAGGTCTCCTCAGAAAGAGTTGATATCTCCGAACCTGATAAAAATTACACAGGTACAGATACAGGCTATTTCCTTGAATTTGACGGCTACTTCACCAACGAGGACAAACTTTACAGTTTTCCGCTTGATCTCGCTGATAATGCTCCGCTGAAAGTATATGACGGCACTGACAGTGAAACTTATATGCAGGCTCTCCCGACAGATGAGGACGATGCTAAAAAGCCGGTCGGCATAACTATAAAGAGTACAATAAACTCTCAGGAGCAGCATGATTTCATCGAAAACTTCGTAAATAATGTCTATACTATAATGTATGAAGCTGCTTACAACGATAAAGCTTACGTATTTGACAAGGATTTCAAAAACATATCAGAAACAAGCACTATCTCTCCTCAGCAAGCCGTTGAAAACGTTGTAGATATTCAGTCTTTAGCCGATATGTACATCATAAGCGAACTGACCTGCGATGCTGACATTTACTGGTCGAGCTTCTTCATGGATGCTGATTTCGGCGCTGACGGCAGCAAAAAGCTCAGATTTGAAGCTCCGTGGGACTTTGACTCGGCAATGGGCAACAAAGACAGATGCATCGACGGCACCGGATTCTATGCTTCAAACGTAGTCCCCGATGTTAACGGAGGTACTGAAAACGGCGGAGAATACGACACTATAAATCCGTGGCTCGTAGTGCTCGCAAATGAGGACTGGTATCAGGAC
>DEBW01000028.1:1717-1907 GCA_002348905.1 Ruminococcus flavefaciens
ACGACAAAAACACTCTCAAAAACGACTTTGAAAAGAATTATCAGAAATGGGACAATATCAGACACAATGAAGATTTTGAAAATGAACTCTCTGCTCCGGCTGCAAAATGTAAAAACGAAGCAGAAGCAGCCGATTTTCTCCTTGAATGGCTGAAAAAAAGAGTGGATTTTCTCAATTCTCAGTGGCATGA
>DEBW01000028.1:2023-2355 GCA_002348905.1 Ruminococcus flavefaciens
TGTAGGGGCGAGTTCCGCTCGCCAGCAAATATCAGATTTGAATAAATTTTTACCTGTCCGCCAAACCGGACAGGCTATTTTTTTATGCGTCTAAGTTCCTGATAGAAAAGCCCGTGCTTAGTACAGTACCACACAAGTTTTCCTGAACGGTAAAGCGGCAGAGTTACCTGCAAATTCCATTCCGGATACTGCTTGAACACCATTGCGGAACTGTCGCTGACATACGCAGCAAAGGAGATATAATGCTCCTTTTTCATTTCATGGTCGGAAGATATGAACAATTCTCCGCCTATATCTTCAACTTTCAGCATTTCAGCTTCCTCAGCCTTTTT
>DEBW01000028.1:2482-2638 GCA_002348905.1 Ruminococcus flavefaciens
GCATACATAAAATTTCATCTTTTTCATATTACCTCTCTCGCTTTCATTTTTATTTATCTCTCCGGACAGCAAAGTCTGTACATCCGTGCCGAGGATATCAGCAAGCTCTGACAAGAGCGAAATGTCCGGACTTCCGTTTCCGCACTCCCATTTTGA
>DEBW01000084.1:0-2401 GCA_002348905.1 Ruminococcus flavefaciens
GTCCGCATAGCCGAGTATACAGTGTCCTATGCCCTCGTAATCGCCCTCGACGCCAAGACTGCGGAGGAGTTCCCTGCCATCCTCGGACTCGAATTCTTCCTTTGCACGGTGTATCCAGCAGCTTGAAATACCGTAAGCATGAGCAGCATTCATGAGGTTGCCCATAACAAGACTTCCGTCGTAAAGGTATGTCGGCATATTCTTATCTGCAAGAACTATGAGCACTACAGGAGCATTATAGAACGGATCGCCTGCTATTCCCATAACGGCTGCATTCTGAACAGAAAGACGGTCACGAATCTCCTTGTTGGTCACAGCAATGATTATCGGAGACTGACGGTTCATACCTGTTGCAGCATATGTACCGGCTTCGATGATCTTCTCAATGATCTCCTTCGGAACTGCGTCAGACTTGAATTTTCTGATACTCCTTCTTGTTACTAAATTTTCAATAGCGTCCATAATTATTCCTCCTTAAAAAATATCGTTATATATCTGCTCTGGTGTAAGGTGATTTTCTTTGAGCACCTCCTCAACAGAGTAGCGGTCAATGAATTTCTTTTTAAGTCCGTAGTTGTATACCTTAACATCGCTTGAACCGTAGAAACGTGCTATCTTTTCACCGAATCCGCCGTCAAGGATGCCGTCCTCAAGTGTAACGACAACTGAATGTTCAGCTTTGAGCTGTTCAAGAAGCTCGCTGTCAATACCTGTGATATAGCGTGGATTTACAATTGTCGGAGCTGTGCCGGTTTTCTCCTCTATGAGCTTTGCAAGCTCCTCACCTATCTGGTAGAAGTCTCCGAGAGCGATAATAGCAGTGTTCCTGCCCTGCTGAGTAATCTTATACTTGTTGATATCGCTGTAATCGGTATCGACCGGCTTATCAGTATGGACAACTCCGTTGCACGGTATCCTTACCGCAACAGGGTACTTATCCTGCTCGATGCTCCAGTCAAGCATTGCGAAATACTCCTCGCAGTTAGTCGGAGCAAGATAAACAAGGTTTGGTATATTTGAAATCATCGGAATGTCATATATTCCGAGGTGAGTGATATCATTCATTCCATAAACAGAAGCTGTATTCACAAGCAGAGTTGCCGGATTGCTGTTTATACAGAGGTCTTGTGATATCTGATCGTATGTTCTCTGCAAGAAGCTTGAATGAGTTGCAAATACCGGTTTACCGCCAGCTTTTGCGATTCCTGAAGCCATAGCGACTGCGTGTTCCTCAGCAATGCCTACATCTACGAACTGCTTGCCTGCTTTCTTTCTCTTGTCCTCAGTGAATCCGATATTTGTAGGAACAGCCGCAACTATAGTAACAACGCTCCTGTCAGCTTTCATCTTCTTCATTAGGTAATCGCAGGTCATATCGCCGTAGTCCTCACCGTCAAAAGACACTGTTGTATTTCCGGTAGCAGGATCAAACGGCATATGCCAGTGCCAGTCCTCCTTGTAGGTCTCAGCCGGCTTGTAGCCCTTGCCTTTGAGAGTGTTGATATGTACGACTATAGGGTGGTCAATATCCTTTACCTTCTTGAAAGTATCTATGAGTTCAGCGATATTATTTCCGTCTGCTACATATGTATAATCAAGTCCCATAGCCTTGAAAAGGTTGCACTCGCACTTACCGTCAGAATCACGCAGAGCTTTCAGATTTTTGTAAAGTCCGCCGTAATTCTCGGCAATTGACATACCATTGTCGTTTACGAGTATAATAAAGTTGCTTTCAAGTTCAGATGCAAAGTCGATACCCTCAAGAGCCTCGCCTCCGCTGAGTGAGCCGTCACCGATTATTGCAATAACGTTTCCGCTCTCGCCTTTAAGGTCACGACCTTTTGCAAGTCCGCTGGCGAGGCTTACAGATGTTGAAGTATGTCCGACATTAAAGAAATCGTGCTCGCTCTCCTCAGGATTTGTATAACCTGAGATATCACCGAAGTGCTCGTCCTCGAAATAAGCAGCGCTGCGTCCTGTCAGCATCTTATGGGTATAGCTCTGATGTGAAACGTCGAATACAAACTTGTCCTTCGGCGAATCGAAAACGTAATGCAGAGCGATAGTTGCTTCAACGAAGCCTAAGTTAGGGCCAACATGACCTCCACGCTTGGAAAGTCGGTTAATAAGACCAGTTCTTATCTCTGAGGCGAGTTCATTGAGCTGATCTGTGTCAAGAACTTTGATGTCAGCCGGTGATTTGATTTTTTCAATGTACATAATTCTGCTCCTCCAAATTATTTTTTAATCAATTTGTTGCGTGCTTTTTTAATTATTATACTAATTTTTCCAGCGTTTGTCAATATCTATAATAACTTTGAACACAGCAACAATATTTACGTTTGCGAGAGTGAATTTCCCTTACATTTTAATTAACAGCGCAATATTGCGTGGGTGCAGG
>DEBW01000084.1:2570-3311 GCA_002348905.1 Ruminococcus flavefaciens
TTTGCGAGCAAATCAACGTGAATCCCCTGATTATTTATAATAAAAAGTAAATGCTATTATAGTAATCAAAAAGCCATGAGACCTGATATCCCATGGCTTTTATACTTTTAAAGAAGTGTTATACCGTTTTCAGCGCATTTTGCGATAACATCCTCATTCCATATTGAGGACTGTACCTCGCCGATATGAGCTTTGTTGAGGAGAAGCATACAAAGTCTTGACTGACCGATACCGCCGCCGATAGTAAGAGGAAGTGTGCCGTCAGCTATCATTTTGTGATAGTCGTACTGCATTCTGTCCTCTGCATCGCACTCAGCGAGCTGAGATTTAAGAGAATTCTCGTCAACACGGATACCCATTGAAGATACCTCAAGTGAATCGTTAAGAACTTCGTCCCAGAAAAGGATATCTCCGTTGAGTGACCAGTCATCATAGTCCGGAGCTCTGCCGTCATGCTTCTGACCGCTTGCAAGCTTGCCGCCTATCTGCATAAGGAAAACAGTCTTGTGCTCCTTGGTGATAAGGCGCTCACGCTCATGACCTGTCTTGTCAGGGTACATATCTTCAAGTTCCTGAGTTGTAATGAAGAAAGGCTTGTCGCATATCTCACCTGCTATCTGAGGATAGCGGAGGCTTACCTTACGCTTTGTGTAAGCAATAGCCTTGACTACTGACTTTACAGTATCTTTCAGGAATTCAATATTTCTGTCCTCACGGTTGATGACCTTTTCCCAGTCCCAC
>DEBW01000084.1:3471-5603 GCA_002348905.1 Ruminococcus flavefaciens
CGCTCAACGCCGTTGAGGTCGTCATTGATACCGCTGCCCTTGCGAACAATAAGCGGAGCAGATACTCTGTCGAGAGTAAGTGCGAATGAGAGTGCCTGCTGAAATACGTCTTTGATGTACTTGATTGCGTGCTGTGTTTCACGCAGGGTGAGAGCTGACTTATAGCCCTCAGGGATATACAGCGATCTTGACATAAAAATCACGTTCCTTTTCTTGAATATATTACAGAGAACAGCGCCATTGATGCTCTCTGTGCTGTACATTAATTATTTACACAAGGTATGTGCATGGATATAGCAAACTCTTCTGCATATGAGCCTGCCGGTGCATGGATAGTGAGATCGTCACTGGTGTATTCAAAAGCTCTTTTGTCTATACTTCTGACACTCACAGGAAGATATACATCTGCAAGCTTCTCGCAGTAAGCAAAAGCACTTTCGCCGATACTTTCACTGCCTTCATTTATGCGAACTTCTTCAAGTCCATAGCAATACTCGAAAGCCTCAGCACGTATCTCACGGCATCCGTCTACAGTTACAGTTTTAAGCTGTTCGCAGTATTCAAAAGCATTTGAACCGATATACTGAACGTGCCCTGGAATAACGATGCTTTCAAGCTTGCTGTACTGGAAAGCTTCCGCCTCAATGCCGGTAATATTATCAGGTATAGTAAACTCAGTAAAATCATCGTATGCATACTGTGAACCAAGAATAACACTTTTTCTGTCGAGCATCTGATACTCAACATAAGTATTATCGCAGCTTATACCGTTTGACAGAGCGTAATCCTCAGCATACGAGCCTTTTGGTGCGTGGACTTTAAGTCCGGATATTGCCCAGAAAACACTATCTCCTATTCTATTGACGCTCTCAGGAAGATTCACATTTTCGAGACCGCTGCAGCTCCAGAAAGCAGAACCGGCTATAGCTTCAAGACCTTCTTCTGCCTGAACGAACTTTAAGTTAGGACAGCTCCAAAAAGCGCCCTGACTTATCTCTCTGACACTTGAAGGTATGTAAACTGCCTCAACGACATCATTGCTCCAGAAAGCCTGAGCCTCGATGCGCTCGACCGTATCAGGTATCTCAACCTTCGGGAGAACGCCTTCATACTCGTAAAGAACGCCGTCCCTGATGATGAATCCGTCAGCATCAGGAGACACTGAGCGCTTTATCTTTGCAATTTCCATTGACTTTTCAGCCGGAACATATCCTGTGTCGAACTGATATTCCGGATCATCCTCAGAACCAGAGATATACTCATCATCTTTTTCCGCTGATTTTCCGGACTTTTTCTTTTTCTCAGTCTTTTCTTCTTTTATTTCAGATGTTTCTTCTGTGATCTCCTCTGTAGCCTTCTCAGTTGTTTCTGAAACGCTTTCAGAAGATTCCGTACTTTCTTTGTTATCATCAAGCTGAATAAGTCCGCAAGACGACACAGAAAGTGAGATTGACGCAACAAGTGCTGCAATAATTGCTTTTTTCATTATATTTTCCCCAAGTTCACTATATCACTATATTATCAGTCGTTTGCACGGGTGTACTTCTCAACTGTACCGCTGCTGTCAGTAACTGTAAGAGTATCACCGTCGATCTCTACACTTGAAGTATCATTTCCGAATGATTCAGACTTGAAAGAAACAGTCATATCATCAGCGTTGAATTCATATTCGCCTGTTGCAATGAACTCCATTGATGATTCGCCGGACTTTACGAAGTTTATCTTTATATCGTCAACGCCTGGAATGCTTGCAGCATCGAACAGCATCGGGCAAGTGTACTGACCGTAAACGTTATCCTTGTCAGAAGCATCAACACGCTCGAATGTCATAACATTCTCACCCTCTTTAATGGTGATAGTCTTGCCGTCGAACTCATAGTCAACATCTGTACCATAAAGGGACATCTTATCATCCTTGACAGCAAATAAAGAATCACAGTCAAGAATATATGTTATATTGAGCTTGTTATCCTCTGTGAAGTCAATGAAGGAATCCTTTTCTATCTTCATGCCATCCATATCGCCCATAGTTGCAAGTGTCTCCTCAGAGATGTACCACTTGCCTACGATAGAACTGCTGTCAGAATCTCCTGACTTCTTCTCGGACTTCTTATCGTCAGACTTTTCATCGT
>DEBW01000084.1:5708-5958 GCA_002348905.1 Ruminococcus flavefaciens
GTCCTTTTCGTCCTTCTCAGTGCTTTCATCTGAAACGGAAGAGTCTGACTTCTTGGATGCTTCTGAGCTTTCAGAAGATTCTTCATTGCCTGCGCATGAAGTAAATGCACAAGTCACCATAATTGTAGCTGCAAGTAATGCTGTTAATCTTTTCATTTAATTTATCTCCTTTTTCATCTTATAGAACCAACGGTTCTTGGGAACATTATTACGTCACGGATGTTAGCCATACCTGTTGTATACATGATAA
>DEBW01000116.1:0-3140 GCA_002348905.1 Ruminococcus flavefaciens
AGTAAGATTATGAATATAGATAAAACTCTTTACAGCGGACGACCAACAAATAATCGTTCCGAGGTTGAAATGGCAATATACGATAAACTTGATGCTCTTGGTTTAGATTACAAGCGAGCTGATCACGACCATGCAGATACTATGGAGGATTGCCTTGCTATCGAAAAGGTACTTGGTGCTAAGATATGCAAGAACCTGTTTCTCTGCAACCGTCAGAAGACCAGCTTCTATATGCTGCTTATGCCGGGTGATAAGCCTTTCAAGACTAAGTTCCTGACTTCTCAGCTGAACTGTGCCCGTCTATCCTTTGCAGAAGCTGATAAGATGCAGGAGTATCTGCATACTATCCCTGGCTCAGTATCAGCACTGGAGCTTATATTTGATACTGAAAACAACATTCAGCTTGTTATCGATAATGATTTGATGAAGGAAGATCATATCTGTGGACACCCAGGCATCAACACATCTACAGTACGCCTGCTCCGTGATGATATGCTTAAATATGTCCGTGCGGCTAAGCATGAACCTACATTTATAGATCTGCCGGTTGAATGATAGTTAAAGCCTCCCGAGGGAGGCTATCATAGAATATTATTCCGTTTAATGCTCATAAGTAAATGTAACTATTCACGTCGGCTCGTCAAGCTTTCTGGTTTTCTTATTCATAAATCATACCTAACGTTCAGATACTGATTGAGCTGTATTAAACTCTTAGCATTATTAGATTATATACTGTCTTCGATAATCCTATATTGACATATTCTGCAATTAGCGATATAATGTAAATAAAGCAATGGTGCTGTTATTATTGACAGCACCATTATTTTTTCGGAGGTATCGTTATGAAAAAAGCCCCAATCATAGGTATTGTACCGCTTATTGACCACTCAAAAAACAGCTATTGGATGCTTCCAGGATATTTCGGTGGTATCATTGAGGCCAGCGGACTTCCTGTAATGCTTCCGCTCACAAGTGAAAATGCACATATCGAACAAATCACAGAAATGTGCAGCGGATTTTTGTTCACAGGAGGACAGGACGTAAGCCCTGAAATATATTCGGCAAGAAAAATAGGCGCCTGCGGAGAATGCAGCCCTGAGCGCGACGCTATGGAAACGCTTCTGCTGAAATATGCAATGCAGCTTGATAAGCCTATTCTCGGGATATGCCGAGGTATTCAGTTCATCAATGCTTCACTTGGCGGAACTCTCTGGCAGGATATCCCGTCACAATTTTCGGATACTGTTGTACATTGTCAGAAGCCACCATATGATGTTCCAAGCCATGAAGTATATATAGATAACGAAACTCCCCTGTATGAACTGCTCAAAACAAAAGAGCTTCCTGTCAACAGTTATCATCATCAGGGGATACGTTTACTGTCAGATGAGCTTAAAACTATGGCGAAATCCCCTGACGGCCTTGTTGAAGCCGTTTATTCGCCCAAGCATAAGTTCTTATGGGCTGTACAATGGCACCCTGAGTTTTCTTACACAAAGGATGATAACAGTATGAACATTTTCAAAGAATTTATTAGGCACTGCTAATCAATAAGGTCGTTCTGAAAACGGGATAAATGTTCAAAAGGCAGGATCTGACGTCCTCTGAAAAGTCCACAGCCGTCGTTTATGAGCTGATTATTTATGGCACTGAACATATTCACATCTAAGTCTGCAAGTTCAAGCTCCTGCAGTTTGGTAAGACGTTCATAGGCTTCATCAAAATAAACGCATTCGCCTATAGGTAGCTCATCACGCTTTGTACGGCGTGCTTCCTGCAATTTCTCATAGCCGAAATGATTTGCATCGCCTATTTCTGCAAAATCGTCCATATCCTTTGTGCGTAACTGTAATTCCGTATAGCATCTTGCAAGATTATCGTAAAATGTTATATGCAGAGACTGATAGCCCGTACTTCTCGGAGTTGAAACATAGTCGCGGTAATACGGTCTGACAGCTTCTTTCAGTCTGTCGGAATATTTCTCCTCGGTGAATCCGGAAAGCTCTGCTGTAAAGCCTCTTTCTTCAAGAAATTCTGGCAGAACATCAGCTATCTCATATAGGTAATTCTGCTCGGTTTCACTTCTTGATTCGCCGTTTTTGATATGACATGAGGGCATTGATATAACTATGCGGTATGCGATAAGGTCACGGAAGCATATGAGTTTGCTTTTTATTTCGGCTTCAGACGGAAACTTCCCGTTTTTCTTGTAATACTTGTAAATAAATTCAAGGATATATCCGTTGAACTTCTCCTCTGCACGTATCAGGGACTTTATACGCCCCTTGAATGTAAAAGCCAAAAATGGGTATTCTCTTGTCATGTATTTGTAAAACTCCTTTATCCTCTGGGACTGGGAGGTAAGGAAGTCATTGTGTTCAAGAAGTTCTATTATCTGAATAAGAAAATTTGAGTGTGCAAGGTCGATGCTGTTGTGGGTTGACTTTGCACTGTTTCTAAGGTCATTTGAATACTGGTGCAGAATTTTCAGCACCGTATTTCCCGAAAATAAGTAATCATTTAAAGATATCATTTTTTCAGTCCTCGCTCTTGGTTTTCGTTACAGTTATTGTGGAAGTTGTCGTGGTGGACGCAGTAAATGAAGTCGTTACAGTTGAAGTGTTTTCGGTTTTTTCATTGCTTCCGCTGACCGTCATTGTTGTCACAGTTTTTCCGTCAGGAGATACTACTGTTTTTGTCTGTGAAAATTCTTTTTTGCTCATATTTTTCTCCTATTTTATTATTTTGAAGCACACTGTATTTGAGTTTATCAGCGGGGCAAAATACTCGAAATATACTGTTCCCGAGACAGTGCTTCTTATCTCGGAAACTGTCTCGCCGTCAAACGGATCGGATATTGTTCCGATGACATCGCCGTGCTCAACCCGCTTGCCTATTTCGATGCAGCTCTTGAAAACTCCTGCCGCTTCGGAGCGTATCTGCTTTGTTTTGCTTTCGTCGATAAGCTTAGTGATGTAGCCTGGCGGAGTATTCGCAGTTATTATGTCCTGCTTGTCGAGAAAACGCAGAATAGCGTAAACTGCTTCGTCTGCTGCGTTTTCATCAATAACATCTGTTGCGTTCGCATACACTGAGAACGCCTTTGTCTCCCATACCTGCCAGTTGTAGTTGAGAGTAGT
>DEBW01000116.1:3280-7140 GCA_002348905.1 Ruminococcus flavefaciens
GCAAGCTGGATACCGTATTCATAACCTTGTATCTTTGAAAAAACACCGTCTGCGATACGTTGTGTTGTCTCGCCCTGCCAATATCCGGGGAACATTCTGTTTATGTCGGTATTATCCATTGCCCAGAAGCGTTTTCCGATATTCATAGAGTAGTAATTGATGCATGGAATGACCATTATCTCGTTATCCTCTGCAATAAGTCCCTTTGCTTCCAGCTTTTTCAGTTCCTGTACCATTCGGCTGCAAACGTACATCTGCTGAACTTCATTTCCACGCATTGCACCAACAATAGCCGCTGATTTTTTACCGTGACCGAAACGGAAACCAATAACATCAAGCTGCTCACGATATGGAGATTTCAGCGAATACAATATTTTCTTTTTCATTCCTCAGTACCTCCCGAAGCAGGCTGCAATATTCTTGCAAGCAGCGAACCGCCGTACACAACGGGATATTCACGCAGAGTGAATATCATTCCGTCACATACAGCGTCAACTTTTTCTACTATTTTTGACGACAGCGGATCGACTACATCTCCGATGTGATTGCCCTTTTCCACTGTCTCACCGAAGCTGACACAAGGGACAAAAATACCGGCTGCATCAGAATTTACAAAACCGACCTCACGCCCCTCCGAAACTATTGGTTCACGCACTGGAGTTGTCTCGCCACTCCACATTCCAAGCTCCTTCAGCAGATTAAATATACCGTCAAAAAGCTGCTGACAGTATTCCTTTGTGATACGCATACCTACACCCATTTCAACTACAAGAGTTTTCGTTCCCCGTGTATTGAGTGTATGTGCAAGAGTTGATTCAAGAACAGTTGCAGCATCGTGGATCCATATAAAATCAACGTTCATCAGCTTCGCATATGGCAGAAGTGTTTCAGCAGTCGGAACGCTCATTCTTATCTGCGGTATCTCTTTGAGGAAGATATTGCTTGAATGAACGTCCACGCATACATCAGAGCCTGCGATATCATCTACTATCATCGAGCATAACATCTCTATCATTGTACCGTCCTTAGAACCGGGGAAAACCCGGTTCATATCAAGGTCAAACATTGGAACTCCACGGGTTATGGAGTCGATACCCATAGGATTGAGTGCAGGATAAATGTCAACTATACCGTCAAGACACTCTATATGCTCATCAAGATAAGAGCCAACCATATACGCAAGATACTGTCCCTCAAGCTCATCGCCGTGAGTTCCGGTAACAATACTGAGGCGCTTTGGAGACTTGCCGTTTTTGATCCGCCGCTTCTGAATATTCAGATTTTCATTGACTGCGAGAGCCGCAGTCGCTATAGTTTCTATCATATTTTCCACTCCTTTCAGGCGGATTATATCCGCCTCCGTTTACGTTAAGACCGAGCGTACTAACTGTAATTGCTGGGTATATCTCCCGAACATCACGCCTCTGTCAATAGCACAGTCACGGAAATCACGTCCCATTGAGAGGACAAGGTAATCATCATTTACCGGACAATTATTTGCTGGATCGATGCCCTCCCAGTGGTCGCCTGTCCAGTATTCAACCCACGAATGAGTTTCTCCGTCACAGAACGCAAGTCCTGCGATATATCGGGCAGGTATACCGTCCATTCTGAGAAGTGAAATAAGAATATGTGAAAAGTCCTGACACACGCCGGCTCTCATTGCAAACGCTTCTGCGGCAGTCGTTGATGTATTGGTGATCCCCTTTCTGTATTCGATAAGGTCGGAGAGAATGTCACAGAAAAACTCAACTCTGTCAGAAATATTGCCGATATACCTGTCTTTCAGCTCAGAATAGAATTTTTCAAGCCCGTCATCGGGAACGGTAAATTCCG
The DNA here is from genome assembly GCA_002348905.1 of Ruminococcus flavefaciens. GTDB lineage: Bacteria > Bacillota > Clostridia > Oscillospirales > Ruminococcaceae > Ruminococcus > Ruminococcus flavefaciens_O. The sequence goes on from DEBW01000116.1 coordinate 5,117, forward strand.
ACTGATAAAGATAACACGGCATAAGGAATGTGCTGTGCTTTGAGGAGTCCACCTCTGCTGTACCCTTAATGTCAAAATCAAGGAAACGGTGGTCGCTGTGAATATAGCCTGCCGTCACGTTATTGCCGAAAGCATCAACGGTCTGCTTTGTGATAACACTCGGAGTGATATTAAGACTGCATGAAAGTATTTTCTGAGAATCTGTATCAGGTGGGATTATCCTCAGTGCAAAGCTGTGGTCGTGTACGTAATCATCGAATGTAAGCTTCGTAGAGAAGCTGAAACTAAGTGTTTTCATACTGTCACCTCCATTGGTTCAAACAGACATCCAAGGCTTTTTATCGCCTTATCAGAATACAGTTCATAATCTCTTTCAGTACCGAGTATCTCAACAACATCCGACAGATATTTTATATTATAGCGGTAAGGAGTACCTTTAGGAACACGGTTAAGGTTCTTGCAAAGCCTTATAAATTCCTTTTCAACCGTGGCGAAAGGATATTTCATTCTCATGTACATATCAAGACGTTCAAGCGTTTTTCCGATGTATATGATGTTTCTGATCTCGTCATCATAGATATGCTCATTAATACTTCCCCAGAAGCTGTACATAATATCCTTCAAAGGAAGTAATGCGAGTCTTACGCTTGTTTTATCCTGTGAGGATATAAGCGTATCCTTTGCCATTTGCAGGAAAGACAGCGTCTTTGTGGAGATCTCCTCACGCAGGACTATACCATTGTCATACGCTCTTTCAAGGCTGTATGCTGCTGAATTCTGATTATTTGCGTCATAGAGGAAGCTGTGAATAAAATCAAGGCTGTCATTATATTTGTCAGGAAGTCTGAAATATTCAAGATACTCCTTATAACCGTGTTTATCGTCTATCATTTTGTCATACAGTTTGTCAAGTGATCTGAGCGTGATGAAAAATCTTTCAGTATAGCGTCCTAACCAGAAAAGGCGGTCGCTGTGTTCTTTTGAGATTGTTGACATAAATTCTCCTTTCAGTTTTTAAGTACCCAAGTATCTTTGAAGCCGCCTCCCTGCGAAGAATTGACAACGAAAGAATCGGGATTGCGTGAAAATCTTGTAAGTCCCGAAGCCCATACCTTAGTCGTTTCGCCCGACAGCACAAACGCTCTCAGGTCAGCTTTACGCATTACCGTTTTGCCGTTATCAAGTATCGGCAGATCAAGGAAGTCAATTACCTCCTGTGCGATAAACCGCCTTGGTTCAGCAATTATGGTCTTTCTGAATTCCTCCAGTTTTTCTTTTGTAAGGTCGCTTCCGAATACAACTCCGTAGCCGCCTGCCTCTGCAACATCCTTGATGACGAGCTTTCCGAGGTTGTCCATAACGTACTTCATATCATCCTCGTAAAACGGCAGATATGTCGGAGCATTTTTCAGTATCGGTTCTTCGCCGAGATAATATTTTACCATCTTAGGTACGAAATAGTAGATACCTTTGTCGTCAGCAACTCCGTTTCCGGGAGCGTTTATTATACCGACGTTTCCGCAGCGGTAAGCCTCCATGAGATTTGGTATTCCTATCAACGATTCTGGCAGGAAATTCAGCGGATCAAGATACTCATCGGCAATTCGCCTGTACAATACGCCTATCCTTGTTTTACCGCCCGAATATGTTCTGTGGTAAAGGATATTTTCCTCAACGAAAAGCTCATCATTCTGTACCAGTACCGAGCCTGTATGCTCCGCAAGATAGGAGTGTTCAAAATATGCAGCATTGTAACGTCCGGGAGTAAGTATAGCACTGATACCTCCGCAGTTGGCATAGTCCATTGTCTCTTTAAGCAGATTTGCATAATTGCGGTTATCAACTATCTCGTTCTCAGAAAAAGCGTCAGGAGCAGCAATTCTTGTCAGTTCACGGGCGATAAGCGGATACGAAGCTCCGGATGGTATACGCAGATTGTCCTCCAGTATGTACCATTCGCCGTCTTTAGCCTGTACAAGGTCTATACCAGAAATATGGCTGTATATCCTGTTCTTCGGAGTTAT
>DEBW01000116.1:7271-12172 GCA_002348905.1 Ruminococcus flavefaciens
TGATAAATATCAAAAAGGAACTCATTCAGTGCATTCACACGCTGAACAAGTCCCTTTTCAATACTTTTGAAATCTTCCGCAGAAATAACTCTGGGGATAGGATCAAAAGGGAAGAATTGCTCGTTGAAAACACCGTTTTTATATATGCCGAATTTTACACCATAACGTCTTAGAAGCTCATTTATCTCATTTGCATTGCCGACCGGCTTTGTAAATTGTTCAATATTCTGCTGTGTCATTATTATCACTCCAATCATTAACAAACAAAAGGCGCTTATCCATGCGGATAAGCGCCCTTGCTTGTTTTATTACTCTTACATAATATCATATATCAGAATGTTTGTCAATAGTTTGACAGATTTTTTCTTAAAAAAACACATATCATTTCTAAATCTCCTTAAAATCATGTGCATTGATGCGACTTATCTTTTTAAGTCTTTTTATCGTACCGTTTCCGCCGCCGTCATTGATATAGACATCATATAGTCCCTTGATACTGCCAAAGGTTATAACATCTTCCGCCTTTGCATACTCCTTGAGTTTCTTCATCATATTCTGCTTTGATGCCTGCGGCGAAAAAACTTTCAGATACATAAAGCCGTAAAACTCCGACTCAGAAATGCTTATACGCACACGCTCTCCAAGCTGTTTACGCAATCTGCCTTCAAGAGTGAAAACGCTCATCCTGTCGGCAAGTACAGTCAGATACAGTACCCTTTCCTTATCATCTTTTCTGCGATATTCCGAGTTGATATAGTTCCTGTAAGGCGAATGACTGAAAGATTCAAAAAGCTCCATTTCAGCGTCGTTTCTGAACTCACCGTAATATATAAGCAGTGTTGAATCAAGCATAACATTCACAAAACAGTGCAGATCACAGTCATTGATGATCTTTTCCACCTCTGACGCTACATCTGACGGAAGATAGACCGTTTCAAGATACTGTTTTTCCTTTACATCGTATAATGCCGCTCCGTCCATGACAATAACAGGCAGCTGCAATTCCACGCCCTTCATTATGTCCATAAGCACAGCGGGTGTGCGAACAGTGGATATGGTAAATTTCACACCGCTGCGGATAAGCCTGTTCAGTTCCACCTTGCTGTATTCGGCAGAATGTCCTGCGGAAACAAGCACATCGTCTATTCCGCTGACGTAAAGATTATCAGTATCATGCTTTAGCGGCAGACGGAAATCGTTGACCGCTACACCGATGATTATTCCGATAAATGTATCAATAACTCTGTTCAGCACAAAGAGATAAGGGTCGCTGTCAAATGAGTGTGTCAGTGCAATACTGAGAAATACAACACATGAGAAAAATGAAGCGTTGCGTTTATTCAGAACAACAGTTGTATATATAACAGGTATTATTACTGCACTCGCCGAAATATAAACTATCATCGGGACAGTTATATTTATCAGACGAAACAGCAGCAGGAACATAAGTCCGTATACAGCACCAATAAGTGTTCCCACCGAACGCTGTACCGCATTTGTCTTTGTAGTGTCGTTGTACTGCTGCATACACCATAAAGCCGCTAATGCACCATAAAAAGGTATGCCGTTGCCTATTGGCAGAAATGTCCTTACAAAATATACAATCATACACAATGCAACTGCAATTGAAGATTTCATAATTCTTGCCCCAATGGGCGGTAATTGCTTTTTCAATGTTTTCACTCCGATAAAAAACGCTTACCCATACGGATAAGCGCCATTGCTTAGATAGTTATAAGTAAATGTTCATTTTTGATGTCATTATAAAGTTCACATTTGCATCTGCTCACATCGTAAACTTTGATAACATCTTCAAATTTGCTGTTTTCATCAATATCTTCAAGGATATTCCGCAGTTCACTTAATTTCTCAGGTGCGAAATGAATTGTTTTTCTGTTATTGAATACAGCCGTATAGAGTATCTCGGCTTCGACCAAGTCCTGAAAGATATGACTGCCGTAGGAAAGTTCGGGATTGTAGCCTGCCCGTGCTTCCTCCATTTCGCACACTACATCAAACTCACTTATATCCGAAAATGCCGTAGGTACGCCGAGTTCGGGAGATGATGTTCCCACTCTGCCGGGAACCATAAGCATCATGTGCTTACCCTGATTGCGGTAATGCCAGTTTATTCTGCCGATCATCTTCGCAACGGAATTCTTTTCGCTGTAAGGCATATTGTAGTACACAACGGGATCAACGTAAACGATTATGTCCAGCTTTGAAGTTTTGGAAAGTCCCATTGAAGCGCCCCTGCTTTCAAGGAGAATATGCTCCTGCGGTACATCAGGGACAGTAACACCCGTTTTGTCTTTAAGAACCTGCAAAGGCCTGCATTGCAGAAGGTCGATGGAGTATTCGCCGTTATCGGAAACATTTATTGTAAACTCCGTATCGACGGGATATTCGTATTCGTCCTGTATGCATCTGAGCATTCTCTGCATTTGTGACATAAGGGTATTATTGCTCACAAGTCCCTTGCAGGAAATAAATGTCGATGATACTTTTCGTCCCATTTCACGCAGTCTGCTCTCTGCATCATAATCGTGTTCAAGCAGGATATTTTGCAGATATTCGGGTATCACAGGTTCAATATCACGGAGCGGCAGACGCTCCATATCATGACCGGATGTGTTTATTACTTCGACCTTGCCCTGTGAGAACCTGTGCCTGTCCGCATAAGTAGAGTATACTGTCTTTTCGGGCATATCAAGGCTTACAAGACGAGGATATGAACCTTCTGTTCTGTCAACCGCTGATGTACCGAGTCCCATAACAAGGCGCAGCATTCCAGCGGACTGGTCTGAGCTTTTGAGAAAACTGTACGGGCTGTATGAATATCCCACACCTGCCGCACAGGGCATATAGTATGCACCATAGTACGAACCGGAAACACGCTGTATAAGCAGCGACATTTGCTCATCACGCTTATCAAGTCCCCTCCTCTTTCTGTAATCAAGTGCGGAAAGGCTCATGGTGCTTGAATAAACTGTTTTTATCGCCTTTTCAAATTCTTCAAGGCGTTCCTCGGAAGTTCCCCTGTTGGCACAGAAAACAGACTCATACTTGCCTGCGAATGCATTTCCGAATCCGTCCTCAAGAATACTGCTTGAACGGACAATATATGGGTCCTGTCCGTAGTATTCAATGATGCGGTTAAGCTGTTCACGCATTTCATCTGAAAATTTACCGTTCATAAGCTGTTGTGCAAACTCATCGGCAAGGGAGAAATAACCTTCCTCGGTACGCTGTCTTATGCGTAAGTCCCAGAAATTATTGTCAACAATGTAGGTGTAATAAACATCTGAGCCGACATAAAAGGAATCGTGAGGTTCGAGGACTTCATCAATATCAGGCTCGGTATTTCTTATTATTGCTCTTGCAAGCAGCATACCACAGGCTTTACCTCCTATCATGCCGGTGCCTATCATGTGATCACGAACGCTGAAATAGTCTTCGGGCTTGAAGTGCTTCTTGACCATTTCACGCATTTTCGTGTCCCTTGTCATCATGATGTTGCACATATTGCTGCAATGTTCCGAAATATCAACACCATTTTCATACAGCACTTTAGCCTTTTTGAAAGACCTGTCCCATGAGTCCATGAACTGCTCGTCTGCTGAACGCTGTGCGTTGCCGAGAACCTGATAGAAACGGCTTGATTTTACGCCGTCAAGGATAGGACGGAAATGTCCCGTTTCAGGTTCATAAGTGTGTGGAAGGAACATGGTATCCGAGCTTCTGTTCCATACCTTTTCGGGACGTACATAAACATTCTTTTTATCAGAATAAACGTCAAAGAAAAGCTGTGTGGTATTAAGTATCTTATTAATTGCGTGAACTGAGTGCTTTCCTCGAATTATAGGAAAAAATGCAACTGTGTCCAGTATGAAAAGGAAAGGACAGGTAACTCTGAAAAAGTTACCCATCATAAGGTCGGTAGCCCACATTGCCTGCAATTCTGAAAGGCAGTCGAAAATGTAGAAAGCGTCCCTGCCTGCTTTTTCAATTTCGTTGTGTATATCAACGGTGAATGTCTCGAATCTGTGGGAAAGCGACACTTCTATGGTCTTGACCTCGGGATAGTTCTCAACAAGAGACTCATGACTTGCAAAACGGAAATATATAATATTTCTGCCGTCAGCGATAGCTTGCCTAAGATAAGGCTTCATAAACAGTTTGAACTCCGAGAGTTCGGAAACTCTCCACACAACATTGTCGCCGAGCCTTATATTATCAAGTGCCGTGTCCATTTCGGGAATTCCCGAACATATCCTGTCAAATGCAGCCATAGTGATACCTCCTTTGATTTACAGATCTTTCGCATAACATACCGCACCTTCAAGCTTGTCATAGGGTGGATAGTTATCTATGCGATAATATCCAAGTTTCTCATAGAGCGATACTCCTTCCGCCATGGCTTCTCGTGTCTGAAGAATGGTTCTTGTGAAATGCTGTTCCCTGGCTTTGTTTTCGATCATATGCATCATATCAACGGCAATGTGTCTGCGGCGGTGATCAGGATTTATCCATACACGCTTTATCTCTGCATCAGTAGTGGAATAGGGCTTCAAACCTGCACAGCCAACTGCGGTAGCTCCGATGTACGCTACGACAACTATGTCGATGTTCTGAGAAATATTGTAAGGAATAAAGGCTTTCCTGTTCTTTTCACCGCCGACTATACTGCTGTAAAACTCTTCTGTTTTCAGATAAAACCGCTGGAAATCTTCATTACTACCGTCTGTCCACTTAAACCCTATCTGCTCCATAAAAAGTCTCCTAATACAAAATGGCGCTCCTCTGAACGAGAAGCGCCATTGCTTTTGTATGTATTATAACATAGAATAAATATATTGTCAATATATTACAACCTCCTTTTCAGGGCTCCCGCATGAAAA
>DEBW01000114.1:0-2217 GCA_002348905.1 Ruminococcus flavefaciens
ATCATGCGGTCAGCAGTTGAGAGATCCATACAGTCTCCGATAGCCTTACCGTTGTTAACAACATTGTAGTGTGTGAGCATAACGCCCTTAGGGAATCCGGTAGTACCGGAAGTGTACTGCATATTGCAGACATCGTGTATATCAATGGTCTTGCGTACTGCTTCAACTTCGCTGTATGGTACTTTATGAGCCTCTGCAAGAGCGCTCTCCCATGTAAAGCAGCCGTGATTCTCTGAGTCGATAGTGATAACATTCTTGAGGAAAGGAAGTCTTGCTGAATGGAGCTGACCTGGTTCACAGGTATCAAGCTCAGGGCAAAGCTCCTTAACGATATCAACGTAATTGATATTCTTGATGCCGTCTATCATTACGAGAGTCATAGTATCAGACTGACGGAGGAGGTACTCAGCTTCGTGGATACGGTACTCGGTATTCATTGTAACGAGTACAGCGCCGATCTTTGTAGTAGCCCAAAAAGTGATATACCACTGAGGTACGTTTGTAGCCCATATAGCAACGTGGTCGCCCTTCTTAACACCCATAGCGAGGAGAGCTCTTGCGAATGTATCTACATCGTCACGAAACTCAGGGTATGTACGGGTATAGTCAAGCTCAGTATAGCGGAAAGCGTACTGATTCGGGAACTGGTCGCAGATACGGTCGAGCACGTCAGGGAAGGTATAGTTAAGGATACGCTCTTTAGGCCATGGATACTGTCCGTCGCCACGCATATTTGTCTGAAGCGGATGCTTGTGCTTTCTCTTGTAAGGAGACATATACTCAGCAAACTGAGGTATAACAACACCGGCATCGCTGAGGTCAGGAGCCCAGCGCTTTACCCATTCAAGCGAGATATAACCTGTATAGTTTATAGTATCAAGAGCAGCTATCATTTCCTTTACAGGGATATCGCCAGTGCCCATGATACGATACTGAACTTTGCCGTCCTCGCCCATTACAGAGTCTTTTACCTGTATGTACTTTATGTACTCACCGAGGTTTGCAACTGTAGTTTCAGGAGCTTCGTTATTGAAACGGTAAGGGTGGTGCATATCCCAAAGAGCAGCTACCTTACGGCTGTGAACACTGCCAAGGAGCTTTGCAAGTCTTGCTGAATCGCTGTACACACCGTTAGTTTCAACGAGGAGAGTAACATTATATTCCTCAGCTACAGGCACGAGCTGTCTAAGGCATTCAGCAACGTACTCATCATCAACGTCACCGCCCGGAGCAGGCTCTAAGTCGCCGAGAATTCTGATATATGAAGTATTGAGCTTATTAGCAAGCTTTGCGTAAGCTGTTATCTCTTCCTTTACAGAATCGAATTTATCTTTGAATTTAAGGCAAGCGCCTGAAGTAAGGCAAGGAATCTCTAGTCCAAGTGATTTTAGTTTTTCGATAGTTTTAGGTAGATTTGCTTCTTTGAATGGTTGTGCATTTACTGAGAAGATCTCATTTCCAAGTCCACGAATTTCAATTCCGTCAAATCCAAAGTCCTTTGCCATTGAGTAGATGTCTGCCCAGGAAAAATCAGGGCAAGCGAGTGTCGAAAAACTAATTTTCACTGTTATCATTCCTTCTTTGAATAAAATTAAACATATATATTATACCACAGTAAATTGTCAAAGTCAAGATTTTTTAGCGTCCGTCATATTATCTGCACTTTAAACAAAAATATTAAAGCATATATTGAAAATATATGGCAAATCACTTGACTTATTCAACAATATGTATTATGATTAATATCATTACATTTTTGATTTATACGGAACGGAGTAATACTATGTCAGAAAATATTATTAACATCAATGAAACCAAAACAATAGAAAAACAGCCTTCAAATGAGCCAAAGCCCAAAAAGAGAACATACAAAAGTCTGATCATTAAAGCAATTATATTAATTGTAGTTTTACTTTTAATTCAAGCAGTATATCTCATATTATATATTCCATTTGTTGCTAAAGGAAAGTTCAGCAAATGGTATTCAGAGGCAAGCTCTATATATAAGTTTGCTAATACTGCAATTTGTGAGAATTATGAATATATTGATCCATCGTTCAAATTGCAGGGATATTGTCTTATCTCATCCGACAGAAAAAAGAACTACAATACTGAATCTTGTAACATTGACATCAATGTCATCTATGATAAACTGGAAGAAGAGGAGATTGATTGTGAATGGTTTCTGATGATCGAAGACGGAATCGTTACATATAC
>DEBW01000114.1:2237-3861 GCA_002348905.1 Ruminococcus flavefaciens
ATCTCCAAGCTGGAACAACAGATTTTCAGGCAGCTATCCAGGCGGCAACATTTACTATAGCCCTAATATTTTATTGAAAGTGAGAGACAATAACTTTAGCGATCCATATGAGTTTAAACATGGCGGACCAACTCCGGCAAACAAGCATGAAAGATTTCCACTGAAAACTATATACAAAGATGCACTTCCACGATTTAAAAACAGGATTGCAGATGAAGAAGCTAAGAAAATCTCATAAAACCCAAACCGGCGCAGGACTTCTCCTTGTGCCGGTTTTTTATCATAACGATGTGATAGTACGTCTGCGATATGTACAAAAATCAAAGAATAAATTTGCTAATAAAGCCTTATATGTAGAATGATCTGAGTACACTTGTAAATCAGGAAAAAACGTATTATAATAAATTAAACCATATTGACGGAGGAGATTTTTAATGCGTAAGGAAAAACGTTTTGAGTGTAAAATCAAAAAGGTAGATGAGATCACCCTTTGGGAGTGGTACAGCCTTCTTGGTTTTAAAGGTTTTACCAATGCTTTAATAAGAGGATTCATTAATAATTACAAGAGGAATAAAAAGTCCAGCAAGCAACATTATACATATAAAAACGCCATTTCTGTTAATAAAGACGATTTAAATGAACAATATTATTTCTGGCACTTGTAATTTGGTGGATATAGTATTATAATTAATGTATTAATATTTTGAATGGAGTGATACTATGCCATTTTGCATGAATTGCGGAAAAGAATTAGCTGAGGGTGAGACTTGTAACTGTACAGCTAATGGCACTGTTCCGCCGCCGCCAGCACCAGATCCACAGCATCAGGGAGCGCCTGTACCTCCTCCGCCTCCGATATACAACAACGTGGTACAACAGCCTCAGCAGAAGAAAAGCTTATGGTGGATATGGCTCATTATCATACCAGCGATACTTATAGTTCTTATGATAGTAGGTGTTCTTGCTGCTATACTTGTCCCTTCAATGATAGGTTATACCAGAAAAGCCAAAACAACATCTGCAAATTCAACTGCAAATTCATTATACAAAGCTGCAAACAGCGCTTTATGCGACATGGATGAAGACGGATACAATATCGAAGGATATTACATAATTTCTTCAAAGTCAAGCGAAAACTATAGATTGCCTGATGAACATAAGAATTATGAAGCTTTTGATGAAGATGAGTTTTATACATTAGTTAAGAACTATTATGCTGATTCTTCTCAGAGCGATTGGTTTGTCGTTGTAGAAAACGGTTCTGTAACATATTCAGCCGCTTCAAAGGAAGACTATGTTGGTACATATCCTAATGTTGCAACAATTGACGGTCCAAGCTACTACGACAGTTTCTCCTCAAGAAGAGAAAAAGCAAGTCTCAATGATCTCTATGAGGATGCTCTTGATAAGGTAGAGGACAAAGCTGAGTATAGCTATAACGACTACTACTTTGAAGACCAGGATCAGGACGATTACATATTCTATTAATTAACACAAAAAGGACGGCATCAAATGCCGTCCTTAATTTTATATTCTCATTTGCTGCCGATACGTTCAACCTTCATAAGGTTTGTAGTACCTGATACGCCGAGAGGTACGCCGGCAGTTATAGCGACGAGGTCGC
>DEBW01000114.1:4048-6400 GCA_002348905.1 Ruminococcus flavefaciens
GCAGTCTGTCCGCCGAGAGAAACTGTGATTATCGCTCTTGCATCGAGGTCGTGAGCGGTAGTAACTGTTGCGTGAGCTATAGCCTCAGCGATACTTCCGTCAGGGTTGGAGCTTCTCTTTGAGAATCTGCCCTTATAGTCGATGTTGTTTTCGGTAGTCTCAGCGATGAGAGCCATAGTTTTTACTGCTTCCACAGGATATGCGCCGGCAGCAGTCTCGCCGGAGAGCATTATTGCACTTGTTCCGTCATAGATAGCGTTTGCAACGTCAGTTATCTCTGCTCGTGTAGGACGTGGATTCGTTATCATTGATTCAAGCATCTGTGTAGCTGTAACTACCTGCTTGCCTGCATTATAGCCTTTGTGGATAAGGTCTTTCTGAATAGCCGGTATCTGCTCGAAAGGTATCTCAACACCCATATCACCTCTTGCGACCATGATACCGTCAGCAGCTTCGAGTATCTCGTCGATATTCTCAACGCCGTCAGTATTTTCTATCTTTGCAATGATACGCACATCGAACCAGCCGAGGCTCTGTGTGAATTTTCTGAGGTAGTTTATATCAGCAGCCGAACGTACAAAGCTTGCTGCGATGAAGTCAAAGCCCATTTTTGAGCCAAATTCGAGGTCGTCCATGTCTCTCTCGTTGAGGTAAGGCATGGAGAGCTTGACTCCCGGCACGTTTATTCCCTTATTGTTCGAGAGCTTTCCGCCGTGGATGATGCGGCATACGATATCGGTTTTGGTGACTTTTTCAGCTACAAGCTCAATAACGCCGTCATTGATGAGTATGCGTGTACCAATGCTTACATCACGGGGCAGTTTCTTGAAGCTTATGCTGCCGACCTCTGCTGTACATGGTACATCTTCCGTTGTGAGGGTATATAGATCACCGTCTTTTATCTCTACAGGTTTATCGTCAACGAATTTGCCGAGACGTATTTCAGGACCTTTTGTATCAAGAAGAGTAGCTATAGGGAGGTCAAGCTCCTTGCGCAGACGCTCTATCTGACGGAAACGCTTTTCGTGGGTAGCGTAGTCGCCGTGTGAGAAATTGAAACGTGCGACGTTCATGCCGGCAAGCATGAGCTCACGCATAATATTCTCATCATCAGTTGCAGGACCTATAGTGCAGACGATCTTTGTCTTTCTCATTGTATTAACTCCTTATTCCGGACATTAGTCAAGCTTTTTAAGCTTGGCGTAGTTTGCCATGATTTTTTTAGTGCCGACTTTTTCAAAGGCAATCTCAAGCATGAAATCGTTGGACATCTTCTTTACAGAAGTGATAGTTCCTTCGCCGAATATGCTGTGTGAGACTCTTTCGCCGGTTTCGTATGTAGCAGTGGTCTGTTTTACAGCAGCACCGCTCTGACGCTTTTCTCTTGCGAGCTGCTGCTGAAGGCTTGATGAACGGACTTCTGTTACAGCATTGTCTTTTTCTTCTATCTTGCCCTTGACTACAGCTGCATTGTCGTTCTTGTAGATTTTTTCTCTGCCTATCTCTTTGATAAAACGTGATGTTACATTATGCTGTGTCTGTCCGAAAAGCATACGTCTGCTTGCACTTGTAAGATAGAGCATATTTCTTGCACGGGTGACAGCTACATACGCAAGACGGCGTTCTTCCTCGATATCTTCCTCGCTGTCAGCAGAACGGGCACTTGGGAAAAGACCTTCTTCAAGACCTGTTATATAAATATTGTCAAATTCAAGACCTTTTGCGGAGTGGATAGTCATAAGAGTAACTCTGTCCTCGCTTCCGTCATCACGGTCAGCTTCGGTGTAAAGAGCAACTTCTTCGAGGAAACCGCTGAGACTTGGTTCGTCAGTGCTGTTCATGTATTGTGCGACAGATGTGCGGAGTTCTTCAACGTTTTCAATTTTGTTATCGCCGTTTTCAAGAGTTTTGAGGTAGTCAAGGTAACCTGTCTTGTCGAGAACTATATCAATAAGCTTGTCGAGAGATTCATTTTCGGCTGCTTCCATGAGAGAAGTGAACATAGCAGCTGCATTTCTGAGAGAGGATGTTTTCTTTGCAAGCGGAGCATAGTCATCACAATGAAGAATAACATCATAAGGACTAAGCTTGAGGTCACGGCTGATATCCTCAATGAGAGCTATTGTTGAATCACCTATTCCCCTTTTCGGTTCGTTGATGATACGTCTGAATCTGAGCATATCGTTAGGGTTATTTATAAATGAGAGATAGGAAATGATGTCCTTTATCTCCTTGCGGTCATAGAATCGCATACCGCCGTAAACACGGTACGGGATATTTGCTCTGACGAGAGCACGTTCGATAGTATTTGACTGTGCGTTCATGCGGTAGAGGACGGCATTCTTGCCGTAT
>DEBW01000114.1:6440-6649 GCA_002348905.1 Ruminococcus flavefaciens
CCGTATACACCGGTCATATTGTGGTCTTTCTTTATGCTGTCAGCGATGAACTGAGCTTCATCGTTTTCATCATAAGCCTTGTACCAGTAGATAGTTTCGCCCTTGTCGCCGTTTGTCCAGAGAGTTTTTTCTTTTCGGCTGCTGTTATGTGAGATAACGGAGTTTGCAGCGTCGAGGATAGTCTGAGTTGAACGGTAATTCTGTTCAAG
>DEBW01000120.1 GCA_002348905.1 Ruminococcus flavefaciens
TTACGACAGTAGGCATAAAGAAGTTTTCAGGTAAACATTGTAAGACAGGTACAGCAAGCTAAATAATTACCGAAAGTGTGCTTACAATGATTGATATGATTTACAATTTCCGTGTGGGTGATATTTACACTGTCGAGTTTTCTGACGAGTTTAACAAGCTCTGCATACCATTTGAGGAGTCGCTGACCGAAGCCCAGCTCACTACCTTTCACAAGCTCCTCGACTGCGTGAGTGATACCGCCTCTACTGAGATGAGAGCTGCGTACAAGGTTGGTATCAAGGACGGGATTCCAAATAAAACAGGCTTAAAAGCATAACTGATGATTGAGAGAGTCTTATCCCTGTGATATGGGGATAAGACTTTTCTTTTATCTTGAAAAGTAGTTCAGTATAGCCTGCGTATGCCATAATACATATTTTTGTGCGTTTTTCAGAATCAGAAAGAATGATATCGAGCCTATATCCTATGATGAAATATCTGATACTATAAAAGTTTCAATCTCACCGTGAAAACGGGGAAAAGACCGTTTACCTCCTGAAAAGAAGGATTCTTGGGCATAGTTATCCCCATCATTGTGGTATTGCCTTTATTTATTCCTTATATAGCGGAATGAATAAATCTACGATTCGTATAATCAAACCGACAATCTCCTTTGTACAAATTGTTGTAAACATTTCGTGAATTGCTTGACATTTAGGTGAATTTGTGGTACAATATCAGCATAACAAAGATTTACAAGATGTAATATGCTAAATGTAAAATCTTTATAAATTTTTATGGTAAGGGGTTGACAAGAATGGCAAAGCGTGTTAAACTTGCACAACACAGCACAGCTAAGGCTAACTATGCCCTTTTCACAATCAGGTATTCGTTAATTAAAGCGTACTCTACGGGATAATTCTATCCTGTAGGGTGCGCTTTGTTGTTTGGTTATGGCATTCACAGAATGCTTCAAATATCATTCCAAATACAAGGAGGAACGAGCTTATGAAACACACATGGAAGAAAACAACGGCATTCATCATGGCAATGGCTCTTGTAGCAGGCTTTGCACCTGCAAACGTAGGAGGCTTTTTGACAGGAGGCACTGCGATTGTAGCGAGTGCGGCGGAGCAAGAACCTGCTGATCATGAAACAATTACCTATGACGGAGTAACATATTACAACACTCACGTTGATGATTTTACAAGTCAGCGTGCTATTATGCTCGATTTTATGAGTGCTAAAAATCCTGAACTTGATGGATATTCCATGGCTGATTTATGGATATTGACCGCTTGTGCCCTTGACAGCGATTACAGTTGCAGTAGTAGTACTGCAAACAGCCAGATGGAGGTATTAAAACAGGCTTTAAAATCCACACCTATATCAGGTAAGTGGAATGATTATTATCACGGAAATTATCGTGAAGCTCAAATCGGGAATTATAAGGCTTGGGTTGGTAATTTGTTCTGGGAAGGCGACGAACAATCTGGGCACATGGAATGTATCGTATCATTTTCAAGATATAACGGTGGCGACTATTCGTATGATCTTCACATTCAGTTCAAGAACCCACGTGTAGTTGCATTGTTGCCCAGTAATGATGAAGGCGGCAAAAATTATGTTTCAACCCAAATAACAGTTCCCGATCCAAATGGTGATAGTGTTGTAGAGAATGTTGGAAAGAATAAATCCTCGGTTCCCTATACTTTCACATATGAAGTTGTGAACAGAAGTGAATCCACGTTTTCGAATTCAACAAATACGACTGTTTCCGCAGAGCTTAGTGCAACTTATGAGGTTGGCATAACAACAAAGGTTGGTTTAGTTGAAGCATCTGAAAAGGGAACTTTCGGTGTAAAAAGCGCCTTTGAAAAATCTTGGTCAGAAAGCTATCAGCAGTCAGGAAGTAAAGAAACTAAGACATCGACGGAAATCACATTACCACCATATACCTGTCTTTTATTGAAACATGGTAAATCTACAACAACATTGAAAAGGAATTATAATTGTCCTATCGGATTAGTCTATGATGTGGAATTCTATCCTGTCAATAATAATTATTCTGGACATTGGTTCTTTGGCGGTACAAAAGCAAATGGTCTTGATGGAAGAGCTGATCTCCAAAAGAGAGCCATAAATGAAGGCTACCGAACAGATATTACAGACAGAGAAGGTGTCAAATGGACGACAGGAAATAAATTCCCAAATGCTGATGTAAAAAATGCGATTGAGCTGATATCTTCACACGCTCCTATGTCGACCGTCGGAGCGACGATGACAGAATCCAAGGTATCAGATGCTACAAGTATTGTGGTTTCACCTATTTCGCCTTTATGGAGAATTGAACCGTCTATAAGTAAATTAGATATGAAGATAGGCGAAACGAGTGATACAAAAGATATAAAGCTTAATGGCTATAATTCTAATGGTGGTGCGTACTATGGCTTTAATCCGGAGTATGGTCACTGGATCGTAGTTGACGAAGATGGTAAAGAGTTCACAAATACATTCGATTCCCCGGTTAAGCTTACAAAAAATGCACTTAAGGGACTAACATCCTTTAAGGCAGTTAAACCCGGAAAATGTTATCTCAAGTACTTGATAGATGAAAATAGTTATAGTTCGTCGGAGCAAATTGACAAATCTACAAAAAATTCAGATTTGTTTGAAACTGCAATGGTAGAAGTTACAGTTACACAGATTGGCACAGATAAGGTTTACTCAAAACAGCTCGGCGATAAAACGGTAAAAGTTCGTGGTGCATTTACCGGTACTGTAGGCTATAAGCCCGAAAAGATTGAAGATGACGGAAAACTTGAAGTAAGTTTCTTTGATGATACTGAGATGGAAATTGAGCCTGATGATTATATCTGGGTCAAGCAAGAATTAAAAGGGATCACCCTTGATTCAAATGGCAATGTGCAGTTCTCGAAGGAAGGTACTTATCACGTTCAGCTCAGAAGTCCCGACCAAAAAACGATCTATTCCGAATGGATTCCGATCACGGCAATTGCTGCGGGCGAACCTGTTGATGAACCAGATGAACCTATCCCGTTTGTTGATGCTGATGCAGATTCCACCTTCGAGATCACAGGAGGCTATACAGGTCTGGTCGGTGCTGAACCTGACAGCATAGAAGGCGGAGAAGCTCAGGTAATATACTTCGATGATAACGGTGTAAAATACGGTAAGGAAAGACTTAGCCTCACTGTTTGTGATACAACAGGCATGGAGATCAACGCAGCGCACACTTGGGAAGCTCAGGAAACAGACGGTATTACTATCACCGAGGATGGTAAGGTTTCGTTCAATAAGGAAGGTACATATCACGTTCGGGTTAAGAGCGGCGATTATTATTCTGATTGGGTAGAGATCACTGCAAAACCAGAATCTGCTGAGTATTCAGCTATCTACTTTGACGGAACCAGCGTTAATCTCGATCCAATCTACAATGTATATGGCACAGCAATCACACCTCCAGCCGATCCAACAATGAAGGGATATATCTTCAAAGGTTGGTCGCCTGAATTTCCTACGACCATGCCCGCTGACCCGATCACACTGACAGCACAGTGGGAGATCGACGACAGCACTGAGCGTGTACTTATCAAAGGCAACGTTCGAGGTGCAGGTCATCTTGCCGTCTCTGAAAACGGTGATGCGCCTGTTTTCGATGAAGACCATCCGGCTACGTCTCTTTACAACAATGTGGTCAAGGGCGATACACTCATCTACTCTGTAAAGGCTGACGAGGGCTGGGTATTCAAGGAATGGCAGCACAAAGCCACAGGCGAGGTCTACTCGAAGGACGCAACGATCACCATTACTGCCGATACGCCGCTTGACCTCGTTGCAGTGTTTGATACCGAGGATGCTGTGACTGAGCATAAGCTTACCGATGCAGAGATGATGCAGTGGACAGCGAAGGATTATAAGGACAAGGCAGGTACAGATGCGAATGTTGCAATCACAGGCTGGTCTGACGATGAGTATGAGATCACGATCACCGATGATGATGATAAAGTTCTCGATACCTATAAGATCAATCCGGATACCGGTATTGGAACGAACGAAGCCGGAGAAAAAGTAAATCTTCCGCAGACAGGTATGTCCGGCGCACATAAGGCACTCGCAGGACTGGCTGCACTCATGACGCTCACAGGCATTGCTCTCGTGAAAAAGAGCAGAAAAGAAGATGAAGATTGATTCTTCCGTGTGTTTTCATAAGGGGGCGCTGCTTTCGGGCGGCGCTCTCGCTCGTATTACACATTTTTCACTTTCAAGGGTTTTGCGGTATAATGGAAACAAACTAAATGAGGGAGTAATATGGGAATGAAGCGAAAAAAGAATAGGCTGATGTTTGTTGTCGGTGTCATCATGATAGCGTTCGGTGTGGCTGTGCTGTCATTTTACGGCTATCGGAAAATCAGCCGGGAGCTATATCTCCGCAAGCTGCTGAAAGAGAATATCAACTTTGAAATTCCTCTGCTTGACATAAAAGTGCCTGTACTTGAGGGTACGGATCATAAGGCTCTGCAAGTGTCAGCAGGACATTTTGAGGGTACGGGGGCGCTCGGCAAGGGGAATTACTGTATTGCCGGACACAACAGTACAATATACGCTGAGATTTTCAACGACCTTGACCAGATTCAGATCGGCGATGAGATGTATCTCGTTGATATAGATGAGAACCGCACACGATATTGCTATATCGTGAAGGAATATAACATCGTTAACCACAATCAGGTAGAAGTATTGAATGATTACGGCGATAATCGCCTGACCGTTATATCTTGTACTGATGACGGGACAATGCGGCAGGTTGTTGTGGGTGTTCTAAAAGAGACATAAAATTGTGATGCACTAAGACAAGCTCAAACTGCAAGGAGGTTACTACTATGAAACAGAACGAACAGTCAATAGGTGTGTACGGAAAAATGTGGATGCAGAACATGGAAAAAAACTATCCCGAAAAAGTAAAAATGATGATGAGCAAAGGGAGTTATTTGGATGTAGCTCAGTCTGTTGACAAGAGAGCCGAGGAATATTGGGAGCAGCTCAGAGACCAGTACGATGAGAGAGTACCTCGTCCGACGGACAGCTATGAAGCTGTACTGAAATGGTCAAGGAACAAGAAGTTTGAGATAGATCACATAGTAATGACTGAGGTAGTACTCGTTCCGGTAACAACTCCGTAAGTATAAAAAAAGCAAGGCAACCACCTCAGATTGCCTTGCTTTTTTAGTATCGGACGCTCAAAAGGGGGCTGACAACGAAGCTGCATCTATGCTGTGCTTCTGC
>DEBW01000168.1:0-4080 GCA_002348905.1 Ruminococcus flavefaciens
GCCGAGGCTTACGCACGTATAGACGCTCTCACAAACCCTGTACACCCTGAAACTGATATGCTCGCAGAGGCTCTCAGGAACTCTCCTGACACCGCCTACAGATACTTCGGCAACCTCTTTGAGCAGGCTATACAGCTTGAAGAAGTCAGCGATATCGAGGAGATAATGTCCGGAAACGGCGCTCTCAACGCAGTCATGACCGGAAGCGGTTCAGCTGTATTCGGTCTTTTCGATACTCAGGAAAAAGCTGATTCATGCGCTGAAAAGCTCCGTGAAAAAGGCTATTTCGCTCAGGCTTGCAAAACTGTAGCAGAATCTTTCGTTAACCTTGAATGAGAAATCAGAACTCAGATTTCAGAACTCAGAACTCAGAAAATAGCCGTTAGCTATTAGCCGTCCCTACAGAATGTTAAGGNNGGCAACATTAATTATGAATTATGAATTGCTGTGACGATAGTGTACTCCTAAAAACATCGTCACGACCGTCACTGGTAAGAACTCAGAAATTAAAACTCAGTGTAGGGGACGGCGTCCTCGACGTCCCACCACGATAATTAACAATGCACGATTAATCATGGGTTCACCATAATATTACGGTCAAAGATAATTATAATCATTAAGCCGGTTTGTCGGTTATGGGACGTCGAGGACGCCGTCCCCTACAAGATGTTAAGGCAACCATAATTATGAATTATGAATTGATACATCCGGAGGTACTATGGCAAAGGTTTTTATGATGTGCGGTAAGATTTGCAGCGGAAAAAGTACCCATGCAAAAGAACTCCGTGAAAAGTATAACGCTGTCATCCTTTCTGTGGACGAGATAACTCTTGCTCTTTTCGGTCAGGATGCTGGCGAAAATCACGACCTCTACGTTCAGAGAGCCGAGGAATACCTCTACGGCAAGTCTGTTGAGATAGTGCAGTCAGGTATAAATGTTGTTCTTGACTGGGGATTCTGGACTAAGAGCGAAAGACAGTTCGCAAGGGAGTTTTACTGCTCTCACGGTATTGACTTTGAGTTCCACTATATCAGTATCAGCGATGATGAATGGTACAGACGGCTTAAAAAGCGAAATGCAGACGTTCTATCCGGTAAGACCAACGCTTACTACGTTGACGACGGTCTTGCTGAAAAGTTTCAGAGCATATTTGAAGAACCTGATGCTGACGAGCTATGATAGCTCAGATATCAGAACTCAGAGCTTAGAGATCAGAAAGGGTGGATTTTCCGCCCTTTTGTTTTTATCCGTAAATTTGCCTTAACAATCTGTAGGGAACGCCGCCCTCGGCGTTCCATTTCCCGAACAATTGCCAATATACAAATAATTATGGATTTATCATAATTTCCGGTCAACGATAATCAAAATCATTTTGGTGGTTTATTGGTTCGGAACGCCGAGGGCGGCGTTCCCTACACTGAGTTCTTACCGGTGACGGTGGTGACGATGATGACGATGATGACGATGTTTTTAGGAGTACACTATCGTCATGGCAATTCATAATTCATAATGCATAATTCATAATTAATGTTGCCTTAACATTCTGTAGGGACGGCGTTCCACCGTCCGCAAATAACCAAACAACGTCCGGAAATCAATATTATATGTATATCATTGCGTTGAAACACTGGCGGCGAAACGCCGCCCCTACACATACTCCAAAAATTTTTTCAAAAAAAATTGACCTTTTGCTCTCCTCAGACGTATACATAGTGAAGACGGTCAGAAAAGCTTGTGTACACTCACTTCATTCTATCTAAGAATTATTTCTTCCAAAGGAGGTGACAGCGATATGCTCTCCAACGACACTATACGTGATGCTGTTGAGGAATACGGTGATATTCTCTACAGAACCTGCCTTATCATGCTGAAAAATAAGGCTGATGCTGAGGACGCTGTGCAGGACACCTACGTTACATATATGAAAAAAGCTCCGGATTTTTCTGACAGCGAACACCTGAAAGCATGGCTTATCACTGTTGCATCTAACAAATGCCGTGATATGCTCAGATTCAGAAACCGGCACAGAACTGAACCCGAAGAAGCTCTCGCAACTCTCATACAGCCAACAGACGATACTAATATTCTCGAAGCGCTCATGTCACTGCCGGAAAAATTCAGGATCGTCCTCACGCTCCATTACATCGACGGCTACAAAGTCGAAGAAATTGCCGGCATTATCGGCAAATCAGGCTCAGCAGTAAAAATGCGCCTTTCAAGAGGCAGAAAACTGCTTGAGGAGATATACAGAAAGGAGTATATGTATGAAATACGAAAAGCTCAAAGATTCGGCTGAAAATATAAAAATGCCGGACGAACTCAAAACTCGTATCCTTGACAGATGCAGCGATATTGCTGCCAATGAGAAAAGAAGCGGTATCGAACATAACAGCGACCACGTTTCAGGCGTTGAGCGTGTATCTTCACGCCCTGTAAGACGCACTTTCGCTGCCGTTGCAGCCTGTGCGGTACTTGCTGCCGGAGTTGGTACAGCCCTGCACTTCATGCCAGGTCCTGCCTATAACGAACCTTCATCAGATTTATCAGAAATAAACGAGAATACCTTCCCCGAAGCTTTCAGCTCTCTTTTAGACAGAGAATTTGTTTCAAACGACAACGAAAGCGAAGGTTTCTCTCAGGAACAAAGAAATGAAATAAAAAATATCCTCTCAGAATATGAGTGGACAGAAATATCACATGAACAGTTTTTTTCAGGTGCAGCTTCAAAACCTATCTATATGCTTGAAGTAATTGACGGAAACAGTATGTGGGAACTGGACTTTTATGAAGGTCATCATGCTATCTTCCAGTATATTCCCGAACTTCCTGAAGAAGACGATGAAGAAGGCAAGGAAAGTCAGACCTTATTCTATAGTGTAAATTCTGCTGAGATAGTCCAGCGCATAAATGATATGCTCGCATCTGCCGAAAATGATGCACCTCGTCCGCTGGCAGATATTACTGAAAAACCTTACAAGGAAATAAGCTGGTCGGCAACAGAAGCCCTGCCGGAGGAAAAGCGTGTTGCTCTTGATGAGATATTATCAAACACCACTTTCACCTATAACCCTGACTGCACAAAGGTTTACAGCTTCCCGGCTTATTTCTTCACTGATGCTGAGTACAGGGATGCTCAATCACATCTTGAAGATTCCGCTGACCTCGTTTACCTTTATAATACAGGCGTAGCAGAAGTGCATGAAGCTGGAAACACCTACTTCTACGATTACGACTATGATACTCTCAGCAGGCAGATAGATGAACTTCTTTTCTCTGACAGGATATTTACAGGAAAAGACCTTGTTTGTGCTGATATGCTCAATGAAGATATATCATTCCATGGCGGTAAATCTTTCGAGGATCTCCAGATATCTGACGAAAGCAAAGCTAAAATATGGGAATATCTCAGCACTGCCAAATTCAGGAAAGTCGCAGATTCAGAAGCATCACTTGCATATATCTCTGCTGATCTGAAAGATGTGTATGACCATGACATCGGTTTTGTAAACTATGAGATCAACAGATATTATGATTATAACCACGGCTGGTCACTGCATTTCTATAGCTGCGGTTATCTTGAAGTTGCCGATGCTGTAAACGGAAATGGTGATTTTACATACTATATCTACGATCCGGCAGCTCTTGATGCAGCCCTCAGGGATGCAATACCTGAATTATCTTCAAGCTATCCGCCTTTCGGTATGCTTTACAAAATGGGTGAAATAAAGGTAAATGGAAACGTTATCGACGAACAATTCAAAAAGAAACTTTCCAACGTTTTCTTCGGCTATAACTACATCAACGAAGTTACAAACGATGATTTCCGCAGCGAGACACCTGTTTACACTATCGAGACTGACATTAACGACAGAACTCTCACTATCCGCACATATAATGACGGTACTGTTGAGTACAACGATGAAAACGGAGTTATACATTCATATGACAGAATAGGTTCTCCTGAAACATCAAGCGAAGGTATGATAAATACTGAAATAGTCTGGGCGATTGATCCTGAGCTGTATTAATAATAAAAACTCCCGATTTTTTCGGGAGTTTCAGTCTGTCAATAAACCTTA
>DEBW01000168.1:4177-7732 GCA_002348905.1 Ruminococcus flavefaciens
ATGACTTTTTCGACAAGCTGAAATGTCCGGAGTTCATCCGGACATTTTGTTTTACTATTACTTAGTACCAAAGATACGGTCGCCGGCATCGCCAACGCCCGGAACAATGTACTTATCCTCGTTAAGACCTTCGTCAATAACGCCTGTGTATATCTCAATGTCAGGATGAGCTGTCTGAACAGCCTTTACTCCCTCAGGAGAAGATATGATGCACATGAACTTGATGCTCTTTACACCGAGCTTCTTTATCTCAGATATAGCAGCTGTAGCGGAATTGCCTGTAGCGAGCATCGGATCAACGATGATAACTTCACGCTCCTCGATATCCTCAGGCATCTTTGAGTAGTACTTTACAGCGTCCTTTGTGCCCGGATCACGGAATATACCGATATGACCTATCTTTGCAGCAGGAACAAGTGATGTTACGCCGTCTATCATGCCAAGACCTGCTCTGAGTATCGGCACGAATGCAAGCTTCTTGCCTGAGATGACCTTAGTCTTTGCAACTGCGATAGGAGTTTCAAGTTCTATCTCTTTAAGAGGAAGGTCTCTTGTAGCCTCGTAGCAGATAAACATTGCTATCTCAGAAACAAGCTCTCTGAATTCCTTTGTACCTGTGTTCTTATCTCTTAAAAGTGAAATTTTGTGCTGTACCAGCGGGTGGTCTATAACGTGTAATTCGCCCATGATAAACAGCTCCTTTCATAATAAATTATAGTCATTTTTAGTGATACAGTAGCATACTTCTCCGGCTGGGACAACTCCCTCATGCACGAATCTCTGCACTGTATCCGTTTTATGCATTGAAGATTTTTCAAGCACTCGTCCGGACTTTGTATTCTCGGCTCTGTGATAGGCTTCAAGCTTTACAAAGTCTGTATTTTCAAAGGCATACCGCACAAGAGCAGACAAAGCTTCTCCGGCATAGCCTCTGCCCCAGAATCTCTTGCCTATGCAGTATTCTATCTCGGCAGTAAGGCAGTCGTTCCAAACCTTGCAGAAAGCTATCTGACCGATATTCTCACCGCTCGCCTTTTCAACTACCGCCCAGCGGTAATGGGACTTCACTCCCTCGGTATACTCTCTGAGGAGTCCGTTCACCTGCTGTATGTCAGTATATACCGGTTCGCCGTACTCAGTCTGTATATCCGGATCAGAAGCCCAGTTTCTGAGCATATCCTCAGCATCAGACATACTGAAAGGACGACATATCAGCCTTTCAGTCTCAAATACGCCGCTCACTTGTTTTCGAGAGCTGTGATAAGGTCGATACGTCTCTGATGACGACCGCCCTCAAATCCTGTTGTGAGGAATATCTCAGCAAGCTCGCTTGCAAGTCCCGGACCAAGAACTCTTGCGCCCATACACATAACGTTTGCATCGTTGTGCAGACGGGTATACTTTGTTGAGAAAGCGTCAGAGCAGAGGGCAGCTCTGATGCCCTTTATCTTGTTTGCAGCCATTGACATTCCTATGCCTGTACCGCAGATGAGTATTCCCTTTTCACATTCGCCTGACGTAACAAGTCCGCAGACTGTCTCAGCCATATTCGGGTAATCGCACGGTTCACCGTCAGTACCCATATCCTTCATCTCGAAACCTTTTTCAGTAAGATAAGCGATAACTGCTTTCTTTAATTCCACGCCAGCGTGGTCGCAACCTATAGCTATCATGTATATGCTCCTTATTATTTATTTTTATCTTCAAGGTCTTTTTCAGCCTTGACCTTTTGCAGATAGGATACTTCAAGTTCATCTGCTGTTACAGGCTCCTTTGAGAGTGCTGCAAGACATACTCCGCAGGCGTTCTGTATACGTCCCTGTGGAGGAGCTATCGTAAACATAGGTGAACGGTAAGTCATAAAGAAATCCGCAGCGCCGTCTCCGCAGAGAAGAACTTCTGTACCGCCGAATGCGAGTTCTTCCGCAAGCTGGTCACAGGAGATTATGCGTTCATCGCAGAGCTGTTCAAGACCGTATCCGTCGCTCTTGTAAGTGCAGGTGTATACCAGTTCTGCACGGGCTTTCATAACAGTACATATAGTACCTTTCCATGCGATATTGTTATACGCAAGAGCTTCAAGAGTAGATACTCCGCAGCATTTTCTGTCAAGTGCAAATCCCATAGCCTTGACCGCAGCAACTCCGATACGCAGACCTGTGTAGCTGCCCGGACCGTCGGCAACTGCGATAACGTCTATATCAGCCATAGTTTTGCCCGTCTGAGCGACTATATCCTTGACGATAGGCATTATCACCTGAGAATGTGTCTTTGAGGTATACAGAGAAGAACTTGCGAGGAATACCTCGTTATCGCTGTCAAAAAGAGCAGCAGAGGCTGTTTTGCCTGATGTGTCAATTCCAAGCAGCAGCAAATCTGTCACCGTCCTCGATAATTATTTCACGTTCAAGCTCACTGAGAGCATTGATAGTGATGTATATTGTATTTTTCGGCAGGAACTCTGCGATATTCTCCGACCATTCAACGGCTGCAACGTTATTTTCAAAGTCGTAGTCGTAGAAGCCGGTAGATTCAAGACCTTCTTCTGTACTGATACGGTACATATCGAAGTGATAGAGTGTCATATCCTTTCCACGGTACTCATTGACAAGGGCGAATGTCGGCGAGCTTACGTTGTCGCCGAGTCCCAAGCCTATCGCAAGACCTCGTGTGAAAGTGGTCTTTCCTGCTCCAAGACCGCCTTTATACGCTATCATATCCCCTGCTTTAAGGAGTTTTCCAAGCTTTTCGGCAGTCTTTACAGTCTCCTCCGGGGAGTGTGTTATTATCTTCATATCAGAAAAGTCCTGTAATATTTCCGTTGATATCACAGTCGATATTCAGTGCGGACGGAGCTTTCGGAAGTCCCGGCATTGTGAGTATATCGCCTGTATAAATTACGACAAATCCTGCTCCTGATGATACTCTTGCATCACGGACAGTGATATTGAATCCCTTTGGCTTTCCGAGAAGAGCCGGATTATCAGAGAGGGAGTACTGCGTCTTAGCCACGCATATAGGCAGGTCACGGAAGCCGATGCTCTCTATCTCCTTGATAGCCTTGTCAGCCTGAGCTGTGTATACAACGCCGTCAGCACGGTATATCTCTCTTGCAACACGCTCTACCTTGTCCTTTATGGAAAGCTCCTTAGCGTAAAGCGGACGGAATTTCTCATCGCTTCCGTCAGTGAGAGCGATAGTCTCGCAAACCTTGTTAGCGAGGTCTTTTCCGCCTTCTCCGCCCTTTGCGAACACCTCGCACATAGAAACTTCAACGCCCATTTCAGCGCAGAAATCCTGTACGAACTTGATCTCGTTCTCAGTGTCGCTCTCGAAGCGGTTGATAGCTACAACAACAGGTACATGGTACTTGTGCATATTCTCGATATGTGTGCGGAGGTTCTCGATACCCTTTTCAAGTGCCCACATATTCTCCTTTGCAAGCTCGTTCTTAGGAACTCTGCCGTTGTATTTGAGTGCTCTTATGGTAGCAACGAGGACTACACAAGCAGGAGTAAGTCCGCCGTATCTGCACTTGATGTCGAAGAACTTCTC
>DEBW01000097.1 GCA_002348905.1 Ruminococcus flavefaciens
AGCCTTTTCATGCGGGAGCCCTGGCTTTTTTATTCCGATTTATTGACAAAAACAATATGCAGTGATATAATAATTTTATGTTTGCACACAGATTCGCTGAAATAAACTGAGAAAAGAGGCGTTAGAATGAAAACAGCAATAATGACCGATACAAATAGCGGAATAACTCTTGATGAAGGAAAAGAAAACGGCATATATGTGCTGCCGATGCCAGTAATGATAGACGGCAGAGATTATCTCGAAGAAGTAACTCTTGACCATAAAATGCTTTATCAGGCATTGAATGATAACAAGGACATAGTATCATCACAACCTTCTCCGGGCGACCTTACTGCAATGTGGGACAGCATACTCTCAGAAGGTTATGACGAAGTTGTATACATACCTATGACGAGCGGACTTAGCGGTTCATGTGCGACTGCGACAGCTCTTTCAGCCGATTATAACGGAAAAGTGCTTGTAGTTGACAACCACCGCATATCAATAACTCTGCTTGATTCTGTATACGATGCAAAATTCATGGCAGACGAGGGAATGACAGGGCAGGAGATAAAGGAATACCTTGAAAAGAATACATATCAGAACGATATATATATCACGCTCCACAGCCTTAAACGCATAATCAGGACAGGAAGGATAACAAAGGCGGGTGCAGCTATCGCAACAGTTCTGAATCTTAAACCTGTGCTGAAAATACAGGGCGGAAAGCTTGATGCCTACGCAAAGGTGAGAGGCATGGAAAACGCCGAGCAGAAAATGTTTGAAGCGGTACACAATGACCTTGCAACAAAGTATAAGGACGTACCAAAGGCGCATCTGAGCATAGGTGCATCAGGTACAATGGAAACTCAGGAAATGATAGACCGCTGGGTAGGAATGATAAAGAATGAATTTCCGGGCTATAAGGTAACATACAGACCTCTTGCCTGTAGCATAGCAAGTCACGTAGGCACAAATACACAGGGAGTTGCTGCCGGAGTTACAAAGCGTCCGCTGGCTATATAAGACACTGTAAAGCAGGTGAGATAAAATGGTACTAAGGAAGTATAAAAAAGAGGATTCTGCGGTAATATGCAAATGGCTCAGGAGCGAGGAAGAGTTATACAAATGGTCTGCTGACAGATTCAATAAATTTCCGCTCATGGAGAATGACATTGATGAAAATTATGTGCCTCAGATAGAGTCAGGACGCTTTTTTCCTATGTCGGCAACAGATGAAAACGGAAATCTGATTGGACATTTTATAATACGCTATCCGAGAAATGACGATGATTCAAGTGTGCGTTTCGGTTTCGTAGTAATTGAACCCTCGATGCGTGGAAAAGGCTATGGAAAGGAAATGCTGAAACTTGGAACAGAATATGTCAGGGCAAATTTTAAAGTTGAAAGGATAGACTTAGGCGTATTCGCCAATAACGACAGTGCAAGACACTGCTATGAATCATTAGGATTCAAAGAGTACAACAGGCGTATATGTGAAATGCCGATAGGTGCATGGGAGTGTATCGACATGGAGATACTATTAAAATGATAGATATTGAATCATGGCTTAATAGGTTTCTGCTTGCATTAGAGCAGTATTTTGGCAGCAGAGCCGAGTTTGTGGGCTTGCAGGGAAGTTACGGCAGGGGAGAAGCAATAGATTCAAGTGATATTGATATTGTGGTCATACTTGATAAGCTGTCCGCTGCTGATGTACGGAAGTATAATGAAATGCTCGATACACTGCCGCAAAGAGAGTTGATATGCGGTTTTCTCTCAGGCAAAGACGAGATAAAAAACTGGGAGACATCCGACTTATTTCAGTTTTACCATGATACAAAGCCTATAAAAGGCAGACTTGAAGAACTGCTGCCGGTCATTGACAGCGATGCAGTAAACAGAGCTATAAAAATCGGTGTGTGCAATATTTTTCACGGCTGTGTGCATAATATGCTGTACGAAAAGAGCGATGATATTTTAAGAAGACTGTATAAGTCAGCGTCATTTGTCGTACAGGCGATATATTTTAAGCAGACCGGAGAATATATCAGCAGTTTGAAAGTGCTGAAAGACAAAGTTTCGGCAGATGAAAAAGTCATGATTGAAAATTTTACAGCCCTGAAAAGCGGCAAAACAGCTGATTTCATGAGAATGTCAGAGGAGTTGTTTAACTGGTCTGAAAAATGGATAAGCCAATAATATGGAGACAAAAATGGTTACAAGACAGGAATTTAAAAAAGCTTTGACAGAACTCGGCGTTGAAAAGGGGATGACTTTGGAGGTCCATACCTCTCTCAGCGGTTTCGGAGAGCTTGAGGGCGGAGCTTTAACGGTCATCGACACGCTAAAGGAGCTTGTCACTGAGGAAGGCAGTATATTTATGCCTGCTCTCAGACTGAGCAAAGAACTTGAACTTACCGACGCTGATAAAGAGCTTGGTATAACTGTAAAGATAAAGATACTTGAACCGGATGCGGAAAGGACAGCAATGGGAATAGTAGCAGATACGTTCAGAAAGCTTCCGGACACGTATACCGGAAGTGATACGATAAGTACGTCAGGCTGGGGAAAACACGGCAAAGAAGCACTGACAGGCGGACTTGACTATGCTATACACAACGGCGGAAAAGCTCTGCTGTTCGGAGTTGATATCTACAAGCTGACCGCTATGCACTACGTAGAGGAGATAACTCCAGAGGACATATGCAAGCAGTTTGAACCGAATGAAGAGATAAACTGGATATATCCTCCGGAAGAATGGTTCATCGAAGCAGGACATCCTCCTGTAAAAGCGTGGTATAAGATACAGGCTATGGCATACGAAAAAGGACTTATCAAAGAAACATACATAGGCGGATGCAAAGTGATGTTTTTTGATATATGGTCAGTAGTATCGCTTTATGAGAACGAACTGAAAAATGATCCTTACGGATTATGGGGAATGAGATAAAATTGCAGAAAAAAGCGACACTGTGAAGTGCCGCTTAATTTTTTATTCATGTTAGTTAGGCTGACCAACTCTGTGGCGGAGATTGTCCTCTTTGAGTTTTCTGCCCTCAGCGATAAGTCTGAGCATTTCCTCAGAGTCGCTGAAACGGAGTGCGTGGCTGTACTTGTTGAGATTTTCGATAAGGGTATCGAGTTCAAAGATAAGGTTGTCACGGTTCTGCATAAAGAGGTCAGTCCACATCTTCTCGTTCATGGTAGCTATACGTGTCATATCCTGAAAGCTTCCGCCGCTGAAACCACATTCAAGACCAAGTTCAGGGCTTTTTACGTAAGCGCTTGAAACTATATGTGCGAGCTGTGAAGTATAAGCTATCATTTTGTCGTGATTCTCAGGAGAGGTAACTACAACTTTGCCTGCTCCGATTTCATAAGAGAGAGCTTTCAGCAGTTCGATGTCCTCGTCCTTGCTGTCCTCAAAAGGAGCAACTATGAAGTTAGCCTTCTGGAAAAGGTCAGCGTTGCTGTTCTGATAACCGCCAAATTCCTTGCCAGCCATAGGGTGAATACCAACATAGCGCATACCGTTTTCCTCGGCGAGAGCCTTTACACGGGCAGAGAAAGCGCCCTTTATACCACAGACATCAGTGATAAGTGTGGTTTTGTCGAATTTTGAGATATTTTCTCTGAGAAAGTTTTCGGCAGCCTCAGGAAAAAGAGAAACTATTGCAAGGTCATAGCCGGAGAAATCACCGCTGAACTCCTCGTCAACAGCTACATCACGGAGAGCGGCAAACTGTATATCAGACTTGATATCGCATCCGACAACGTAATGGGTGGTATATTTTTTCAGTGCCTTGCAGATCGAGCCACCGATAAGACCTAAACCAACAACGAGTATTTTCATATTATGTACAACACCTTTCAGTCAAATTATGCCTTTTACAGTATATCACTTTAAATAAGAAAAGTCAAGCTTCTGAAAAATTTAATCGGGACAGCTCAGCCGTCCCGATATTCTGTCATATAAACAGTGTGCTGAAACCGTGGTCACGGGCGTAACGCTCGGCTTTTTTACGGTTTACCTGTTTGAGCACCTTTATAGTCATCTTGTGACCTTTTTTGATATCGCTCATGCTGATATTATCAAGGTCAAACTCTAAGATATTAACATCGTAGACATTGTTGCAGTTTGCAAAAGCATCGTCACGGATGTCTTTGGTCTGTATGCTCATTTTTACCTTTATGAGTTTCTGACAGCCATAAAATGCCCAGCTTCCGATAGTTTTGACCGTCGGAGGTATGAGTATCTCTTCAAGTGAACGGCACCATGCGAAAGCACTTTCTCCGATAGTTGTTACAGAGTCAGAGATAATGACTTTTTTAAGTCCGTAACACTCAGAGAATGCAGAGTTGCCGATAGTTTCAACTGTATTGGAGATTATAACTCTGTTGAGATTGCGGCAGGAGAAGAAACAAAGGTCGTTTACCTTTTTTACGCCTGACGGGAAAACGAGTTTTCTTATAGAACTGCACTTTCCGAAAGCTCCCTTGCCGATATTTCTGAGGGAATTAGGAAGTTCTATCTCTTTCAGACGCTGGCACTTCAGAAATGCATTGTCGCCGATTGATTCGATATTCTTAGACATTACTATCTCTTCGAGGTTAACGCAGTGAGCGAAGGCGAATTTATCAATGCTGATAATTGAATTAGGGAGAATTATCTTACGTGCTGAGGTATTGCCTCTGAAAGCATACTTGCCGATCTTTGTTATAGAACTTGGCACACGGATAACATCGTTAGTACCGATGTACTTTATAAGGAGAGTACCGTCCTTGCCGAGAGCCATATTGTTCACATCGTCGATACGTGCGGATTCATCACGCTCAATATCGAGGTCTTTATAAAGTTCAGCGATACGTGAAGAATTAGCTTCGGGTTCAGCAGGCTGAGATGCAACTTTGGATACCTGCAGTTTAGCCTCTTTGACTTCCGGAGTTTTAGGAGCCTGAGGTTTGATTTCCTTGACCTCCGGAGCTTTTGTTACCGGAGTCTTTGCTTCCTTGAACTCAGTAGCTTTAGGCTTTGGCTTAATCTCACTTGTTTCAAGGTCTTTCTCAAACTTTTTCTTTATATCGTCCAGTTCAGGAACTTTGGCAGTCTGAGGTTTATTTTCCTTAGTCTCAGGGGCTTTTTCAGTCTGTGGCTTAACGTCCTTGACTTCCGGAGTTTTGGCAGTTGCAGGCTTTGCCTCAGAAACTTTTGTGCTGTCAGTCTTTGCGTCCTTGACCGTAGCAGCCTTTGTTTCCGGAGTTTTGACCTCTTTAGCATCAGCCTGTGTAACAGCTTTCTGCTTAGCTTCTTTAGTCTTCTTGGATATTTCTTTTATTTCCTGAGCATTTATCTCATTCGGCTTGAATTTATGTTCATCCTTATGAGAAAGATCAGCTTCATGGATTATTTCTTTATCGAATTTTGGCTTTTCCTGTTTTTTATCAGGAGAAGCTTTAATATCCATAAACGGATCGTTGTATACGAACCTTGGAGTTGATGGTCTGCCGTCACCGTGAACAGCAGGCGGCTGAGACTGTTTTTTCTGCTTTGATTTTTTATCATTATCCGAAGCAGTTGGCTGTTCTGTTTTCTGAACAGGCTTCTCTGCTACAGGAGCAGGTTTTTGTTCAACTTTCTGAGCTGGCTTCTCTTGAACCGGAGCAGGTTTCTGTTCGGTTTTTTGTACCGGTTTCTCCGGAGTTTGAACAGGCTTTTGCTCGGTTTTCTGAGCAGGTTTCTCAGGTGCAGGAGCAACTTTTTCTTCTGACTTCTGAACTGTTTTTTCAGGAGCTGTAACAGGTTTCTGTATAGCTTTCAGATCAGGTTTTGCCGGCATAGGAGCAGGATTCTGTGAAGCTTTCTGAATTTGCTTCTGCTCGCTCTTCTGAACTGGCTTTTCCGGAA
>DEBW01000027.1:0-14195 GCA_002348905.1 Ruminococcus flavefaciens
TATTTCACACCGGCTGCACAGGATATGCTCAACGATTCATTCCTCGGAATCTCCGTAGTTGCACTTGCACTGGTCGTATGGGTAGTTTATCTGCTCGTAAAAGATCCTGAGCATACAGTAAGAAAGGTACTTGCTGAAAAAATTACAGGTTCACAGAAATAAGTAAAAACGGCAGCGCTCGCTGCCGTTTTTATTTTCATATGTAGTACATGAAAGCTGAACTTGTGTTGTTAAGTTCGTTGTATCTGTCAGCAAGAGCTTTCAGCGTCAGTTTTTCAGAAAAGCTGCAAAGATAATCGTTTATAGGTATCCATAAACAATCATTTATCGCCGTGCTTGCGTCAGATACCAGCTTGTCGTTAAAAGTGGTCACAGAAAGAATGGTATTATCAAGAGCATTGACTATTTCGCTGAGGTTAATGTCAGAAGCATCTCTTGTAAGGATGTATCCTCCGTTTGCACCTTTAACGCTGCTGATTATGTTTGACTGTTTTAAAAGCGGAAAGATCTGTTCAAGATATTTTGCAGAGATGTTATTTCGTTCTGCAATAGAATTTATCTTTACAACGCTTTCAGACTGTGAATGTATCGCAATATCTATCAGAGCGATTATTCCACATTCAACTTTAGTAGATATTTTCATAAAGTCACCTCACTGTATTCATATTATTCCTATCTATTAACTATAGTATAACATATCTTTCCGAATTTTGCAAGTACTATTGATATAGGTATTATTTATAACTTAGCAGAAATAATATGAGAACCTGTCCACATAGGGTGAATGTACGGATTTTCAGGCATAATTTTGTCGGTGACAAGGCAAAAAACCGCCGACGGGCCGTCGCCCTTCAAGGATTTTTAACGCAGTCACCGGCAAAATTTGACGAAAAGACGTGCATGAATCCCTATGTGGACAGGTTCTAAATTTCGTGAGGAGTTACGATTTGTTGTCAAACCTCCTTTTAAGCTGATACTCAGTAAAAGTTGTTGAAAAAATATCTGCTGTTATTTGCAGTATAAGAAGCACAAATTGTATGATGCTGCTTGCAGAGCTGCTTATTCCTGCCTGTATGAAAACGGTGAAGATAATTACTGCGGCAAAACTTGCTGTACCTGATATCATCCATAATTTACCGCACTTCTGATTTGCAAAGTACCATGCTTCACTGCTTGCCATAGCTCTTTTAGTCCTGAATCCTATGGAATAATCAGCGGGGGAGTCGGAGTATTTTTTCATGCACAGACCTCCGAGCAATACTGCCAGTGAGGTTATGATGTTTACTATGATAATTATGCTCATATTTTATCACCTGCTTTTTTGATGTGTTTATCTTGCGGACGGCTAAGACCGTATTTTTTATAAAAATTCTCGACATCTTTCTCAGAGCGTACAAGCTCGGCAAAGGCAAGTTTTTTTGTATGACTGTCAAAGAATCCGATAGTTTTTTCGCCTGTACAGGTGCTTGATTCAATTCTGATATCTTTATCTGTGAAAGGTTCTGGTATCGGGAGAATTCTGTTTTTTTTGAAAATGCTCATATCAGTTATCACCTCGGAGTTTATTGATATATTATTATAACATTTTATTATGGTATTGTAAATAGTAGATGAGATGTGTTATAATAAGAAAAAATGAAGGAAGCGATTATATGATAAAAACGATTTTATTTCCGTCAAGTTATTTTTCATCAAAAAATGTTGATGAAGACTTAAAAAGAGAATACGATGCTGTAAAAGAAACTGGGCTATTTGATATTGTTCTGTTTTCGTATGATAAGTGGTTCAATGAATCGAAGCTTGTATTGGATAAACCTGTAGATATGCAGTGTAATGCTGTATACCGTGGTTGGATGATGAAGCCTGAGAAGTATAATGCTTTTTACAAAGCGTTATTTGATAGGAATATAGTTCTTGTAAATTCACCAAGTGAATATGAGCATTTTCATATATTCCCAAATGTCTACTCCGATATAATTGCTGATACAGCTCAAATGCGTGTGTTCCCTGATGGAAAAACGCTTGATGTCGAAGAAATAAAAAAGACATTTGAACGTTTTATGGTGAAAGATTATGTGAAGTCTGTAAAAGGAACAACATTTCCTAAATATTTTGATAAAAGTGTAACTCAGCAGGAATTTGATGAGCAAATGGAGAAATTTTATAATTATAGAGGTGATCTTTATACTGGCGGTATTTGTATAAAAGAGTATCTTTCACTTAAAAAATACGGAAGATATACGAATGAATACCGAGTATTCTACATTAATGGAGAAATTGCAACGATAAGCAGAAATTCAGGACAAAGTGAATATGCTCCATTACCTCCGGAGAAATTGATTGAAAAGTATAAAGGTTTAGAAAGTCATTATTATACAATTGACTATGCTGAACTTGATGACGGTTCATGGAAAATACTTGAAGCCGGTGACGGTCAGGTTTCCGGTTTATCAGACAATCAGGATTATAATGCCTATTATAGAGCGTTATATCATTGTTTAAATTGAGTATAGTATTACGTTAACATGGAGCAAGAATATGAAAATATTTATAGATGCCGACGGCTGTCCGGTGGTGGATATAGCAGTCCGTACAGCC
This sequence comes from Ruminococcus flavefaciens, assembly GCA_002348905.1. Taxonomy (GTDB): domain Bacteria; phylum Bacillota; class Clostridia; order Oscillospirales; family Ruminococcaceae; genus Ruminococcus; species Ruminococcus flavefaciens_O. The sequence goes on from DEBW01000027.1 coordinate 2,599, forward strand.
AGAAAATACGGCGCAGAATGTACAATTATCTGCGATACCTCACACTCGATACAGCGTGAAGGAGCAGATACGATAATCGTTGACAAGGGAACTGACAGTGCAGATTTCCGGCTTGTGAATCTTGTCAGCGCAGGCGATATAGCAGTAACCCAGGACTACGGACTTGCGGCGATGTGCCTTAGTAAACGTGCGGTAGTGCTGAATCAGGACGGCAGAAGATATACCGAAGAAAATATATCCGGACTGCTGGAATTTCGTGCAGTTTCTGCCAAAATACGCCGGAGCGGAGGACGTACAAAGGGAATGTCCAAACGAACACCTCAGCAGGACAGGGACTTTGAAAGAGCGCTGGTTGAGATTTTTGAAAAAGACAAATTTCATTGTTGAATAAAGGGCTGTCGAGGACGCAGCCACTACAATTTGGCTATTCTGAGTAAGTAATTTGTAGGGGACGGCGTCCTCGACGTCCCTAAAATAGATTTTTGACGGACAGAAAAATATATCAGCTTGTTGAATTTGATTCATTTAAACGCTAAAAATTGTTGAAAATTTTTAAAAACTACTTGATTTTGTTTAACTATCATGATATAATGTAGGCAAGCAGCGAAAGCTGCAAATAAATTGAATGGTAGGTGAACACAATGATATCAAAGAAACTTGCAGCCGCTTTTCTTGCGGTTTCGACTGTTATTGTACCGTTTTCGGCAAAAATTACGGAATATTCAAATGTGTATGCTGAGGATGATGCCGCTTCTGAGGAGCTTCCTGAATGGATACCAACGAGCTTTGAAGAGGCTCTGAACTTCCGTAATCAGTACGGAGCAACGCATATCGGAAAATTCATATCCGACAATGATACTGTATGCCTTGTTTTTCCTGAAGATCTTGACGAAGAAATGAAGTACGAGGTAGATACCACCAATGAATATCTTGAAGAGATATATCATGAGGTATTTACCGAGGAGATCGCTCAGAACAAGTATGAAGTAGTAGCTTACAAGAATGTTGGACAGCCAGCCGGAATAATCGGATTTGATGTAAGTTTTTTCTGCGATAGCAAGAAAAAGTCTGCGTACTCTTTCAACAGCTATTCAAATGCCAGTATAGAAGAAACGGATGTCTACAGCTGGCTGCCTGACTGTACAGCTGAGTACAGCGAATACGTAAAGAATAATGGAGAAGTGTCTGCAAGAGATAATTACGTTGTGTTCTGCCTTGATTCGATCGCAGGAACAGCATATGACTGGTGTGTCAGTGCAGATGGTTATAACCAATCTGTTATCGAACATTATAAAACGGTCTACTGCCGGGAAGAAACGCTTCTGCCTCTTGACGGCGGAGCTGATCCTAAGATACAGCTCTACAAAGCTAAAAAATACGGCAGGACAAAGATAACTTACGACTTTGTATCAAGTTTCGGAGAGCCGTACACTGAAGATGAAGTCGAAAAGAAACTCACTGCTGACTGTATGGTAGTTGACGGCGGAAAAACAGTGTTTCTTCCGGGAACAGCGAGAATCAGATTTGAAGACTATTATACAAGAGAACTGCTGATGCATCCGAATAAAAATGCTGTAATAGATTTAGCTCCGACAATAGCTTTCAATACCTCTGAGGAGGGAGTATACGCCTATATGGATACAAGTCTTTCCATGGACTGCAATCCGTATATATTCCGCTATTCCAGAGGTGAATCAGCCGATATTTTTGATATTGAACTTAATCAGGAGGCTTTGCCTTATGGATATCTGCTTCCTGAGAAATACAAGCTGATAACAACGTATGACAATGGCGCTGTAGATGTTGTTATCAGTCTTAAACAGGATGCTGAAGCTCTTGCTCCGGGCGAAACCCGTGTAACTGTTCTTGATAGTGATACAGGGAAGCTTATACCGAATTTTGTGCTTAAAAAGCGTCCGTTCATCTTCGGAACAGATATCGGCATAAAAAACGGCGATGACTGGATGTATACCGGTCCGCTGTTTGACGTTTTTGAAAATCCGTGCATATTCAAGGATAATCTTGCATCACTATACAGCAGAGCTGATACTTTCAGTTTTACGACCGATGAACAGCCGGAAGTAACACTCCACAATAATGGTTCAATGGAGGTTGTATTCAGAACAAAGCTGAAAGGCTTGGCAGATATTAATAATGACGGAACTTTCGGCGTATCTGACGTTGTACTCTTTGAAAAGTGGCTTCTCGGAGCTAAAAATGCCGTGCTTGAAAACTGGGAAGCTGCTGATATGAACGGCGATGAGAGACTTGATTCATTTGACCTTGCTCTGATGAAAGAACTTCTGACAGCAAGTGTAAATGTACCTGTTGCAGTTACTATGACTGAAGAAGGCGGTATAGAAGGCAGATATGTCGAGTACAAAGTCTACAAGGAGGATGAAAAATACAAGCTTTCATATCTGAGAGATACCAGCGGTATGAAAGAAAAAAATCCGACCGTTGTTGACATCTCAGAAGAAGATTACCGTAAAATAATGTCAGCCGATTACTCAAGATATCTCAGACAGAAAAATGATGACGACGGCGAGATAATAGCTGATGCCTTATATTTCAATACCGTCATTACTTATGCGGACGGTACAGAAAAATCGACCAAAGCAAATGTAACAAGTCTGATGTACGGTGTATTTTCGGATGTAATGATGAAATATATAAAGTCTGATAAATAATTTGGAACGTGGGGAAGGTGCATAACTTCCCCATGTTTTATATTCTGAAAAAAGTGTAACGAAAATGATTCTCATTCGTCAAAGTAATTGAAAGGCGGTGAAAAGGATATGAACAAGGACTTCGACGAGATATACAGGCTTTATTCAGCTGACCTTTACAGGTTTATACTCAATATATGCAAAAATGAAGCGTCCGCAATGGACATCATGCAGGAGACTATGCTTAAAGCTATCGAGAATATCGACAACTTCAAAGGCGAATGTTCCATAAAGACATACCTTTTCACTATTGCCCGTAATCTTTATCTTGACAGTCTGAAAAAAGCTGAAAATCAGAATATCTCATCGGACGCAACAGAACAGGAGTTCAGTGACGGTACATCATTTGTTGACAAACTTACAGACAAGGAGAGCGCTCTCAGTATACACCGTCTGCTGCATAACCTTGATGAACCGTATAAAGAGATATTCAGCCTCAGAGTTTTTGCGGAGCTTAGCTTCCGTGAGATAGGTGATATCTTCGGAAACAGCGAAAGCTGGGCGAGAACTTCATTTTTCAGAGCCAAGAAAAAGATAATAACACTAATGACGAAGGAGGAAAAATCATGAAAGTGAAATGCAGTATCATCGAAGACCTCATACCTCTTTACAAAGAGGGACTCTGCAATGAAGACACAAAAGCTATGGTCATGGAGCATATTCAGGAATGTGAGAATTGCCGCAGACTGTGCGAGGACATGAGCAATATATCTGAGCCCAAAATTGATATTCCCGATGAGAGCAAGGTGTTCCGCAGGGTAAACAAAAAAATGAAGCGCAGTAAGCTGAAAACGGTAATACTTTCGATAGTTCTTCTGGTTATCTTAGGATGCTTAGGTTTTCTCACATACGGTCAGATAACGCACGAGACTGGTATGATAAGCTTTGAAACGGTCGTTCAGTCGATCGAATCCAGGCATATTGCAAAGCTTATCGCAAAAGGTGACATTGATGCGTATGCTGATTCTATAAGCTGTGGAATGAATAATAATAACAATCCTTATATACTGAGCAATATCGAAAGTATTCGTGAACAGGACAAGATAACCCTGAAAGAAGCCTATGAAAAGTATATGAAAGGCAAGGAAATAAGCTATGTCATATCTTTTGGAAAGTATGAAGAATACCTTTACAGCGGCGGCGAGGATAATGTGTTTGAAAATATCATAATAAATCACGCACGTATCAATTATAAAAACGGTTCAAGGCTTGATATGGAGCTTGTAAAAAGCTATGACGGAAAATATATTTGTATTAATGCATATGACGGTTATGATGATAATGATGATATCGAAAAATTCGGGGAAGTTGTAGAATATGTAAATGAACCCGGATTTCCGCTGAAAGGTTTTGTAAAGGTGCTTTTCTGCAAGTACAACAAGGAATATTTTGAAAAGCTTCCGAATGTTGATACTTTGCTTATGCGAAACTGGTTTGTTGATGAAGAAGTTGATAATGTAAATAAGGGTATGATGTCTTACTACAAGGAAAAAGGCTATACTTTCGATAATGCAGTGATCTCTGACCTTATTTATGACAAGGAAAAAAAGAAACTTTATTATGATATTGTATTTGAGGGCAGAGACGAAAAGGGGACTGCAATTATGACAGCGAAGCTGTACAGCACTCCGTCCGGACTTCTCCCGCCTGAAAAGGAAGATATCAGGATAGTGAAAAACGGCTGTACAGATGAACTTGTTGACAGTCTTATGAACTTTTTCGGCTAAGAAAATAATATAGAACAGTAAAACAAAAGAGATGAAATAAGGCTCTCCGGTAAGTGATATGACCGGAGAGCCTGATATTTATGTTTTGACTTCAATATTGAAATTGCCATCCTTATCTATTTTAAGGCTGAGAGTTTTTACATATCTTTCATAGAATGCTTTCTTTTCACTGTCTGTGCCTTTTATCCATGCTTCTTCATATAGATGCTCAACGAGTTCTTTAGCGTTGAGGTATGGTATATCACGCAGATACTTCTGTAAAAGTCCGAGCAGGACAGCTCTTTTGAAGCCGTCAACGTTTCCGGAGCAGAAGTCGTCAATGGCACAGTAGTATATATCATGCTCTGTAAGAGCATTTTTTATTGCCTGACCGCAGTTCTCATATTCGTACATTACAAGGAATTTAGCATTAGGCAGAGAGGTTATAAGTCCCCAGAAGTCGGAATCGCTTGAAACGAGGATAAAGCTGTCGATACCCTCAGCGAAGTGATTCTGACAAACTCCGGCAGTCATGACGATATCAACGAGTGATTTGCGCTCAGTTACACGGTCAATGATGATATGCTCCACAGGGATATCAGTAAAATTGCCGAGCCATTTCCAGCCGGGAGTAGTGTGGTGGTCGTCGTAAAGATAAATTTTTTCTATCTTATCAAGTTCACTCTGATCGAGATTCTTCAAAGTTGCATAAAGCTTGTAAACGTCTGAATTTTCGCAGTCTACAGCAATGACAGTTCTCATGCTGCAGCGGATGAATTCATAAATATTATTTTTAGTCTCGTCATTTGCATCACGGTATTTGCTTCTGTCATCGAGAGAATCATTGTGCATACCATATACTATCTGCAAAAATTTACGGTCGGACATAAGCATCGAGCCGCAGTCGTATGGAGTCCAGTAGATATACATCTGGAAAGGATAGAACTCCTTGCTTTTCATATACTTTTCAAATTCACGCTTCAAAGCAATAGGATTGTTATAATGAGGTATAACGAACAACTCTCTTATATATGACCATTCGCACCAGTCCGGAAAAAGTGAAGAACAGGCATCAATATTGTTTGATAAATATTCGTTGATGTCAAGCATATACTTCTCGGAACGGTAATTAGCCTTTATAATAGGTATTCCCCATTCTTCAAGCTGCTTGATATTTTCCTGATCGTACCATTCGAGGGTATTGAGGTTTTTCAGGTTATAGCGCATTTCACTGTCAGTTTTCTTGTATCTGCGGAAAAGAGTTGTTCTTAGTTTGCAAAGATAGCGTACAATAGTGGCAGCTCTGTTATTGTACAGAGATTGCAGAAGTTCATGGCATGATTCATCAAAGCACTGTTCCACTATATTTTTTCTTATACCTATCATATATGCAATGGTTGTAACAAGCTCTTTTGTATCGACAGTGGTATACTGCTTATTGTTCATAGTAACGCCTCCATTCTGTATATAATTTTTATTGCAGTAGTAGTATAATATTATTATATACTATTACTGATAATAATTCAACAACAAATTATGAATCTTTATGTTTTTTATACAAATTTTAGGTTTATTAGTCACATGACTGAAAAAATTTAAACAATTATAACAGTATTATGCTATATATGTGGTATTATCAGTTTTTTTAGTATAAGGTATGTATGATTTGTAATTTTTCTCAATTGGCAAAGTATACAAATCAGGTGTATCGTTATTGTTGCTGCTGACGTTTTTTGTAGCTGGAATGTAAACTTTGTATATTATTATTGACTTTATATGTATAAAAGTGATAAAATATTCTCATATAGATTTTTAGTCTATGACAAAAAGGAGGATGAAGATTCATGAGAAAATTTATCTCGCTATTTCTTAGCGGAGCATTAAGCGTATCAGGAATAATGTCAGGAGCAGTTATTCCGTTTGCAGCAAAAGCAAATGAAACAAACGGTTTTTCTGTTTCAGAGATCGAAAGTTCCTCGGTAAAGCCGAAGCTTTTCATAACAGTTGACGGCGTGAGAGCAGGTAAAGTTTTTGACCTTGGGGATGTTGCAGGAAAGACGGTCGAAGTTGCTCTGAATGTCGAAGGCGCTGATATGAGTTATGCTTCAACAGGAATACATATCTATTACGACAAGGCACTTACTCTTCCGAAAAATAGTCTCGGTAATTTAGCGGTAAAATATGGGGACGCTGTCATGGATCTGAGCCACAAGCCTGCTGTGGAGGATACGACAGCAAGCAAATACAACAGTAATATGAAAGGATTTTTCGTAGCTACTGCCGGATACAGAAATTTAGGTACTGACGGCGTTATGTGGACTTTTGATCTGGAAGTTCCGGCTGACGCTAAAGCAGGCGATGTTTTCCCGATAGATATTTTTTACAGGGAAAAGGAAAAAGCAGCTGATCTATTCCTGAATGTTAAGAATGATAATGCCGGACGCATCATGCAGGCATATACCTTCACAAGAGGTATTTATAATAAGAACTATAATAATAGATTTGCTGCTTCTTCAGAGGATGTGGCAGAATGTGCAGCTCTTGCGGATATTGACAAGAGTTATGACGGCTATATTGCTATTGCAGATTTTAAACAGCCTGAGACAACAACCACTACAACTACGACAACTGCTAAAAAAACTACAACGACCACGACTAAAAAATCCACAACTACAACAACTTCTAAAAAGACTACCACAACTACACGCCTGACAACTACCACTACTAAGAAAACTACCACTTCTGCAAAACCTGTGACCACCACCACTACCACAAAAAAGACCACATCTGTTACTACATCCAAGCTTGCTGATACAAGGTTCGGCGATGCAAATATTGACGGTAAAGTATCAGTAGCTGATGCAGTTGCTATATTACAGCACCTCGGCAACCGTGACAAGTATGGGCTTAAAGCTCAGGGAATGGTAAATGCTGACGTTGACGGAAAAGCCGGTGTTACAGGCAATGACGCTCTTGTATTGCAGAAAGTCGATGCCGGTATCATAAAGCTTGAAGACTTGCCGCTGAAATAGTTGCATTAACGGAATATAATGAAAAGTCCCCTTGAAAAAAGGGGGCTTTTTAACGTTATTTGAGGTCTTCAAGCTTGATTATACCAGCATCGACTTTCTGCAATGTGAGAGCATCGTTAGCGGTAACGCCAGCAACGCCGTCAACGTCAGCGTTTATCATTCCCTGAGGAGTGAGAGCGTACTTGTCACGGTTGCCTATGTTTTGGAGAATTGCAACAGCGTCGGCTACTGAAACTTTACCGTCGCAGTTTGCATCGCCCTTTAAAGCTTTTTCTTCCGGAGCAGTTGTTGTGGTAGTAGTTGTTGTTGTCTCAGCAACAGGCTCATACTTCGGGAGAGGAGCTTTTTCGAGAGTGCGGATGATAATGTAGTTTACGTTTATAGCTTTGTCCTGTGAAACAATATTGAGGTCGAGGATACCGTCATCCGGCATAGTTACTTCTGCCGTAGAAGCAGTCTTTCCGTCAGTCACGCAGTTTTCCATGATAGTGCTTTTTTCGTCTGAGCCGAAGCCTGCGATAACAGAGGGCTTTGTTGAGCATTTCCACGGATCAGAGAAGCACATTTCGATCTCGTATTTGCCCTTTGGAAGCTGGAAACTGTAGTCAAGGTGACGGTCGATATTGTTTTCGTACTGATTCTTGGTGTAGCGGAAGCTTGCAGACTTATCTCTACCGTCCTGAGTATTGAACTCGTCGCACCATGTATTAGCGGTATAGATACCGCTGCTCTTTGAACTGCCGTTGTACTGGTCAGTAGGATCATCGTGGAGTCCCCACAAAGCACCAGTAACTTCATCAGCGCCGAAAAGCTGTTCTGTAACGCTGTTGTAGTAGCCGAATTTGTCCTTGCCTGTGATAGTAGCTATGTTATGGTCGCCGCAGTCAACGAAGTAAGCGATGCTGCTGTCAAAATCGTAAGCAGGCTTTACAGCTGTAGTGTAAATGAAGTCGCATACCTTAGCAGATTCTTTATCATCATCTGAGGAGAATGTGATATCAAGAACGTCGTAGTCTGTACCGTCAGCGGTTATGGACTGAGCACATCTGTCGATAAGCTCAGGAGGGATTATGAGCTGAACGTCATAAACATCGTTGTTTCCGGAGTAATCGAGAGTTCCGGCGTAGAGGATGCTGTCGCCGACTGCGATACGGATAGACTTGCCGTTGTCAGTCTTGCGGAATTTAACGGTAAGCACCATGTATGGAGCTTCCTTGTCGATAGCCATGCGGTAGCTGAAATATCCGCCTTCCTTAGCGTAGCGGTAGGTACTGTCATCAGTAACGCCCTGAGTATTTTTCTCCTGCATATTGTGGAGGTTGTCGTTCTCGTACTGACCGTAACCCGGCTGTACTGTATCAACAACGCTCTTTTCTGAACGTGGAGGCAGCTCTACAGCGGTATTATTGCTCTGGAAGTTCCAGTAGATACCGTAGCGCTGCTGGTACTGCTGATAATGAGGAGTGAAAGTGAGGTCGTGGTCAGTGTCCTTGAGGGTGAATTTCATGGAGTTGGCATCTTTTACAAGGTGGTCGTTGATATGAGACATGAAAGTTATAACTGATTCCTTGTCGCCTGAGATACGGATATTCTCAGAAGGAGTTTTCTTGTCCTTCGGGATAGTTACCCACATACCTGTAGAGCCTGTAGCCATATCCTGTTTTCCGAGCTCTGCGCTGAGTACCACAGGGCCATACTTGAAGCCGTAAACGGTATTCTTATCAGGGAGAGCGTAAGCCTTGACTTCTTCCGGTATAGTAAGTTCTATAACGTCGCCGGATTTGAAGTCTCCGGTTACCTGAGCATAGCCGTCAACGGTCTTGTAGCTGTACTTTGTATCGTTGACCTTGACAGTCATAGCTCCGGCTTTCCAGTCAGGGATACGGAAGCGGAAGTCAACAGCACCGCTGCCGTCAACAGTGAATTTTGTGGTATCTCCGTCCGGTATGGAGCTTTCCTGAGTTATCTTCATGTCCTTGTCTTTCCAGTTGAGGATAGAGCTTTGATACATATTGACATAGAGGGTATTGTCGCCATGCATATAAATAGTGTCACCGAGTTTTGTGAAACTTTCCATACCGCTGCCTGTACAGCACCAGAAGTGATTGAATTCTGATGAATATACCTTGAAGTAACCTGTAGCCATCGGCTGGAAGTATGTTGTCATACCTGTTTCAGGGTTCTGTGACGAGAGAATTGAGTTGTAATATGTATTCTCATAGAAATCCATGTACTTCTTTTCGCCTGTGATCTTGAAGAGTTCACGGCTGAGCTTGAGCATGTTGTATGAGTTACATGTTTCACAGTTACAGTTTGTTCTTTCAGCATCGAGAATGTCGTCCTTGCCGAAGTGTTCCCATTCACTGTTACCGCCTGTGATGTATGTATGGTGAGTTACTACCATATCGAAGAAAGCTTCAGCGTATTGCAGATATTTGGAAGCATCTACTTTCTGACCGTTTATTGTCTTGCCGTCAACTGCGATGTATCTCTTGAGAGCACCGATGAACTTCGGAATAGTAGTGTTTGCGTGCCTTCCGTTGAGGACATCGGTTCCGCCCTTGAGAACCTTTTCATGAAGTGCAGTTTCATCAAAGTAGTGAGCTGCAACGGCGTGATTGTCTTTTCCGGTTATGAGATAGAGCTCATAAAGACAGTCGTTCATTCCGCCGTATTCAACTGAGAGTACTTTGATGTGAGTCTGGTCGCTCCATTTTGAAGCACGGTTGTAGCACCAGTCACCGAGTGATGAACCAACATCCTTAGCAGGTTCATAGCCCATGAGATTGTAAACATCAACTATACCCGCAATGAGTTTATGCATTGTGTACCACGGAACCCATGCTTCGTTGATGATGTTTGTTTTACCGTTTTCAACATTGTCGAACTGCTGTTCAACATTTCCGCGGTTTTTGATGTTTGCTGCCCAGAGAAATCCCGGCTTGCCCTTTGAATTCTGCTGACATACTTTCATTCCGTCGATAAGATCCTTTGCTTTCTTGTACAAAGCATCTTTCTGTTCGGAAGTTGTCAGAGGATTGGCATAAGCCTGTGCAATAGCTGTCAGATAATGTCCGACAGTGTGTCCTCCGATGAGCGAATTTTCCCATCCGCCGTATCTTGTTGCACCGTTTGTCGAAAGACCTGCATTGTCACGGAAACCGGCAAGCAGTTTTCCGGTGTCAAAAGAGAGCAGATACTTGATCTCTTTTGAGTAGGCATTGACCGTGTATGCATCTGTCATTTTAACATCGCTCAGAGAAAAACTTTCGATGTTAGGCGCAGCGGCTAAAACACTGGTCGGTTCATTGTTTTTTGGAAACGAAATACACGTTACTGCCATCATTCCTGAAACGACTAATGACAGAACACGTTTCCAGTTTCTTGTACACGTCATAGGTATACAATCCCTCCTGTGATTTGTCTATGGTACAAATTTTTATCAGATTATTTGCACCACCGCACATGGCGTATTTAACTTTACAGTTATAGTATAGCTTAAACTGCTTAAAAAGTCAATCGGCATTCGGATAATTTTTAGATTTATTGACGAAGAATGTATTTGTATTCTTTAAAAAGCACAAAATTTGTGTACAATTATTACTTTACTGATGGTATGAGGCAGGGGTAGGGTATTGACGCTGTCAGGCATAAATGCTATAATTTAATATAGTTAGAAATTGCTAACCAGGTTGACTGAAAGGAAGTAATATGGAACAGTATAATGTTACAGGCATGAGCTGTGCCGCCTGCAGCACAAGGGTGGAAAAAGCAGTGTCTTCAGTGCCGGGAGTAACCGGTTGTGCTGTAAGTCTGCTTACAAATTCCATGGGAGTGGAAGGCACGGCTTCTGCGGAAGATATAATAAAGGCTGTTGAAAAAGCAGGTTACGGAGCTTCAAGAAAAGGCAGTTCACGGGATGAAAGCAGTCACGGGACTGAAGAAATACTGAAGGATACCGAAACTCCGAAAATGAAAAAAAGACTTATAAGTTCAGGTATCGTACTTATTGTATTAATGTATTTTTCAATGGGGCATATGATGTGGGGGTTCCCCGCACCGGCTGCTTTTGACAATCACGTATTTCTCGGAGTGTTTGAAATGCTCCTTGCAATAGTGATAATGATGAT
>DEBW01000027.1:14259-14676 GCA_002348905.1 Ruminococcus flavefaciens
ATGGATACGCTGGTGGCACTCGGGTCAGGAGCATCTTTCGGATATTCTCTTTTCGAACTCTTTGCTATGATACTTGCACAGGGAAGCGGGGACCATGAGACAGTTATGAAGTACGGAATGAATCTCTACTTCGAATCCGCTGCTATGATTCCGACACTTATAACTGTCGGAAAACTGCTTGAAGCAGTTTCAAAGGGACGTACTACGGACGCTCTTAAGGGACTGGTAAAGCTCCGTCCTGAAACAGCTGTGCTTTATGAAAACGGTGAGGAGCGTGAAGTAAGCATTTCTGAATTAAAACCCGGAGATATTTTTGCCGTAAGACCAGGCGGGAAAATTCCGGCTGACGGGGTGGTCGTTTTCGGTTCGTCATCAGTTGATGAATCTGCACTCACCGGTGAAAGCATTCCGGTGGAT
>DEBW01000027.1:14913-18047 GCA_002348905.1 Ruminococcus flavefaciens
CGCTATTTCCGTACTGGTTATCAGCTGTCCCTGTGCGCTGGGACTTGCCACACCGGTTGCAATAATGGTGGGAAGTGGAGTAGGTGCAAGGAACGGTATTCTCTACAAAACTGCAGAATCTCTTGAAGCGGCGGGCCGGACAGGAATAGCGGCACTTGACAAAACCGGCACCGTAACGGAGGGAAAACCGAAGGTCACCGATATAATTCCGGAAAAGATCTCTGAAAAAGAACTGCTTATACTGGCTGCATCACTTGAGGCAAAAAGTGAACATCCGCTTGCAAAAGCAGTTACCGAAAGGGCGGAAGGACTTACAGTCACAGAAGTAACTGATTTTAAAGCACTTCCCGGAAACGGACTCACTGCAAAGCTTGAAGGCAATATACTTACAGGCGGAAGTCTGAAATTCATTTCAGAAAAAGTAAAACTGTCGGCGGAAATACGTGAAAAAGCAGATACGCTTGCTTCAGAAGGAAAAACTCCGCTTCTTTTTATGCGGAATAATGAATATATCGGTCTTATAGCAGTGGCAGATACAATAAAGGAAGATTCAGCCAAAGCTATCAGGGAACTTAAGGGCATGGGCATCAGTGTTGTGATGATAACCGGAGACAACGAACGCACAGCTGCAGCTATAGGCGCTGAGGCAGGAGTGGTAAACGTTGTCGCAGGAGTTCTTCCTGACGGAAAATCAAGATGTGTTGATATTCTGAAAAAGCAGGGAAAGACTATAATGGTCGGCGACGGTATAAACGATGCTCCGGCACTTGTTACAGCTGATACGGGTATAGCGATAGGAGCAGGAGCAGATGTTGCAGTTGATGCTGCTGACATAGTAATAATGAAAAACAGACTTACTGATGTTTCCGCTGCGATAAGACTCAGCCGTGCCACTATAAGAAACATTCACGAAAATCTTTTCTGGGCATTTATTTACAATGCATTCTGCATCCCGCTAGCGATGGGACTTTATGGTATTGAAATGAAACCGGCATATGGAGCAGCTGCGATGGCACTTTCAAGTTTCTGCGTTTGTATGAATGCTCTCAGACTGAATCTTGTTAAAATTCATGATGACAGTCATGATAAAAAAATAAAACAGAATTATTCCGGAAAAGAACTGACCGGAGAAATGAAAACGGAGGAAAAAACTATGACAAAAACTATTGAAATCGAAGGAATGATGTGCCCTCGCTGTGAGGCTCATGTAAAGAAGGCTCTTGAAGCGGTTGAAGGAGTGGAAAGCGCTTCTGCAAGTCATGAGGAGAAAAAGGCAGTAGTTACTTTAAGTGCTGATGTTGCAGATGAGGTGCTTAAGAGTGCCGTGGAAGCTGAAGAATATAAAGTAATGAAAATTTGGTGAAAACGCTTGTTTTATAATTAAAAATATGTTATAATCTATACATAATCAAGTACGGGTGCAGCACGGATCTGTATTTATCTGTGCTTTTCTTAAATCACCGGATCTTAACAGCAGTAAAATTACTGTAGTTCCGGAACGATTTATGATAAGGGGAGTTATGCTATGGAACGTAAACTGTTAATTATAATGCTGTCATCTGTTTTTGCTCTTGCATCCCTCACCGGATGCGGCAAGGAGGATGGGACTAAGTACGAATACGCAGATAACGTTATTTACGAAGAAGATGAGACTTCCATCAAGCTTCTGAATTCAACCGAGTCGGAAGAGGAGCTCAAACTCAATTTCGCCATTGAAAACTTTGAAGCGGAAGATGTTACGGTCAAAGTGTACGATGCCGAGGAAAATGAGATCACGGAAAACATAGAATGCAGTTTTGACTCTGAAAAAAACAGCGTTTCCATAAAGGGAGATGTCAGTGCTGTTACTATGGCTGAGGTTGAACTGAATGAAAACACAAACCTTAAAGTCAAGGATCTTAAAAACGAGGAATTTAAATTTCTCCTTACGAACAAGGGCGAAAAAAACGGCTGTACATATCTCGGAGATCTTGACGATTTTCAGCTGAAGGAAGAAGAAAATGCTTCTTCTGACGGTGAAGGCTCAGACGAATCAGGTGAAGGTGAAGGCGCGGCTGACGGAGAAACTTCAGAAAGCGGCACATCCGGCAGAAAGGTAAGACTTTCAAAGAGTGAGATTTTTGATCTTCTCAAAGGAACCTGGAAGTCTGCTGACGGCGGATTTACCATCACTTTCGCAGACGGAAGCGGAGACAAACCATACAAGGTATCTGCATCAGGTGAGGACGGATTCGAAAGCGGCGTATCCTATTTTGATGAGACAAAAACCGAAGAGGGCGATCACAAGATCCGTTTCGTAACCAGCACAGGAGAATACGGCGGAAACTGCCGCGAAATCATTCTTTCATCAGACGGCAGCACTCTTTCATACATCTCAGACACATCAGTTAATGAAGACGGCGAAACCGAATACATAATTACAGAATGCCATAAATGATTTTCATAGTAATAAAAACAGCACGACTTATCATGAAACGATAAGTCGTGCTGTTTGTCTATATAAGTTATCTCCTGTTATCTGATCAGCAGGCGTTAGCCTTTGCTGCTACAAGGTTCTGAACTGCGTCATATATCTTGTGCGCAATGTACGGGTTGTTCATTGTGTAAAGGTGGATTCCGTCAACACCTTCTGCGATAAGATCAGTGATCTGGTCTACTGCGTATGCGATACCAGCGTCGCGGAGGGCGATGTCGTTATCTTCGTATCTTTCGAGTACACGGATGAACTTCTTCGGAAGCTCAACACCGCACATCTTTACCATTCTTTCGATCTGTTTTTTATTTGTTACAGGCATGATGCCGGCTTCGATCGGTACGTTTATACCGGCAATGCGTGCCTTTTCAAGAAAGCTGAAGAAATATTCATTATCAAGGAAAAGCTGTGAAATAAGATGATCTGCGCCGCAGTCTACCTTGTGTCTGAGCCACTTAAGATCATCAACAGCTCCTGTACTTTCCGGATGTACTTCCGGATAGCATGCAGCAAGAATGTTTAAGTCGTAGTTGTTCTGAATAAATGTGATGAGGTCATCGGCATGAGTAAAGTCTCCAGGTGAAACTGTTCCTTCAGGAATATCGCCTCTGAGAGCGAGAACATTTTCTATGCCGTGTGCGACCATGTTGTCAAGTATTGA
>DEBW01000027.1:18131-18439 GCA_002348905.1 Ruminococcus flavefaciens
TTGTACTTGTTCTTGATGTCTGATGCTATCTGAATTGTTTTAGCACCGTTCTTTCCGCCGCCTGCTCCGTAAGTAACACTTATGAAGTCCGGAGAGATATCTGTGAGCTGGTCGAGAGTGTTGTAGATAACGCTCTCGTCAGCATCAGGCTTCGGCGGGAAAATTTCCAGTGAGAATACAGTCTTTGTTTTGAATATATCAGCAGTTTTCATTTTTTATTTTCTAACCTCTAATGCTGCTGCCACAAGATTTTTAAGGCTTGGAACAGTTTCAGCATTTCCGCTCGTTTTAAGTCCGCAGTCAGGATT
>DEBW01000201.1:0-11524 GCA_002348905.1 Ruminococcus flavefaciens
CATCGATATGAGCCTGAGCCTTATCTTTGCTTGTATAGAAACCGGTACACTCAAGAACAACGTCTACGCCGATCTCTCCCCAAGGAAGCTCGTTAGCCTTAGCCATAGCGTAGATCTTCAGGGTCTTACCGTCAACGGTAAGGGTACCAGCTTCGTCATCTGCAGATACGGTGTGAAGATTCTCACCGATCTTGCCGCAGTAACCGCCCTGAGCGGTATCATACTTGAGAAGCTGAGCGAGCATAGAAGGCTTAGTAAGATCGTTGATAGCAACAACCTCGTAACCCTCTGCACCGAACATCTGTCTGAATGCAAGACGACCTATACGGCCGAAACCATTAATAGCAACTTTAACTGACATTGGAAATTACCTCCTAAAAAGTTTATGTATATATTATACATCACCCGGCGGAATTTTGCAAGGGGTTAGATAAAAATTTATCAGATTTTTCTAAGAATATGCACTTTGTACAAACCTTGCTAAAAAATATTGGTGAATTTTACATAGTGCTTAAAATGGGCGTTAGTATTCCATTTTTGTATAAATTGTAGTATAATATGAATAGAAATATGTTGGAGGCGATGATTATGAGTAATGAAAATAATCTGAATGATTTTTTTTGAAAATGAACTCGCCAGGGAATATGTAGAATTTGCAAGCCGTATCCTTAAAAATTCAGCTTCTTGTATATCTATGGAATGTGAGAATCTCATGAACAGTGAGGTGGCACAGGAAAATGAAGTGATATCTGACAGCGTGAACAGGATATTTACAAGATGCTGCCGTATAATGCAGCTTCCGGTGTATTATGAGATGATGCGTTCAATGTTTTTTTCTGAGAAGGGACAAAGAGAAAATACTAAGATGTCTTTTTTGGCAGAAAAATTTCAGATGAACGTTGAAGAATCGCTGGGTAACACCTGCAAGGTCACCGTGTCACATTATGATA
Source organism: Ruminococcus flavefaciens (assembly GCA_002348905.1). Classification (GTDB taxonomy): domain Bacteria; phylum Bacillota; class Clostridia; order Oscillospirales; family Ruminococcaceae; genus Ruminococcus; species Ruminococcus flavefaciens_O. The sequence goes on from DEBW01000201.1 coordinate 951, forward strand.
TGTGTACAATGAGCGTGCCGGAGGATTTTTTGATATTTATACTTATCGCATTTGTAAGACACACTGTTATCGAGGGTGCAAAGGCGATAGATGTACGGTTTCACTGCATTTCAGAGTATGCATCTGATAATCTGTTACAGCCTCCTGAACGTTATGCTGTGATATTGCTTGAAGCTTCTGAGTTTGGAGCTGTAAACCGTGAGCTTTCCAATGATTTTGTGTATGAGCATTTCGGGGATATGCTGAAGCTGTTTAAGGAAAAGTATGGGGCGGAGTATGAGCTTTCAAAGGAGGTTTTGAAACTAAAACTGCCTGTATCATCCGAAGATGAGGAGCTTTTTGCACATTCTGAACGCAGAAATGTTGACCAGTCCGATTTTTACACATTTTATAATGTATATTTACGTGAACTTAATCCTGATGCATACATTTAAATTATTACCCTATTATTGTTGAAATATATGGCTATATAAAAAAACTATGAAGTTTTATCACTTTTTCATGAGGAAATATCTTCTTTTTTGTTGACAATAATCAAAAAAAGTTATATAATAGTTTTGTAGTAAGTTTCAAGGAGTGTTCTATGCCCTGAAACTGCATCAATCATTTATGTATGGAGTGTGAATACCACGGCACATTTAGAGATCGAAAGAAAATTTCTCGTAGAGTATCCTGATGTTGATGCCCTCGATGTCAGAAGAAAGATATGCATTGTACAGACTTATCTCTCTGACGGCGATGACGGCGCTCAGCGCAGAGTACGCAGTATCAATGAAAACGGCATTTCAAGCTATACTTATACCGAAAAGCATTTCCGTTCTCCTGTTGTGCGGGACGAGTACGAAAAGGAGATCTCTGTCGACGAGTATAATGAGCTTCTTATGCAGAAAAAAACTGATTTCACACCTGTTGAAAAGGTGAGATACTGCTTCTCATACAAGGATCAGCTCTTTGAACTCGATACGTATCATTTTTCCAGCAGACTCGCAGTTATGGAACTGGAACTCGAAAGCGAAGATCAGGTCATCTATTTGCCGGACAAGGTAAAGGTGATCCGTGAAGTGACAGGGGATAAGATATACTCTAATTCCGCCCTTGCAAACGCTGGCTGTTTTCCGGAAGAAACTGCTGAGAAGGGAGATTCCTGATGGCTGAAAAGATATTACAGGTAGCGAGCGATGAGCAGCTTTCTGCGCTGTTTGGTCAGCTTGACGGAAATGTCAGCAATATCCAGCGTCAGTATAATGTTACTGTTGTGAGCAGAGACGGGAATATCAAAGTCATTGGTGATACTCAGGCTGTTGAGGATGCATCAAAGGCTCTCGATGCTCTTTTGAAAATGAGCAGCAAGGGACAGCCTCTCAGCGAGCAGACTATAAGATATGTCACTTCCATGGTTGCAGACGGTATCGAACAGCAGCTTGAAGAACTCGGCGGAGACGGTGTCTGTGTCACTTCCTCAGGCAAGATAGTAAGACCTCGCACTGTAGGTCAGAAACGCTATCTCGATTCGATAAAGAACAATACTATCGTCCTTGGCATCGGACCAGCCGGTACAGGTAAGACTTACCTCGCCGTTGCAATGGCTGTGAAGGCTTTCCGTGAGCACAAGGTAAAAAAGATTATTCTTACCCGTCCGGCAGTCGAAGCAGGCGAAAAGTTAGGTTTTTTGCCCGGAGATATGCAGGATAAGGTCGATCCGTACCTCCGTCCGCTCTATGACGCTCTTTTCGATATGTTCGGCGCTGAAAGCTTCGCAAGATATATGGAAAAAGGTATTATCGAGGTAGCTCCGCTGGCGTATATGCGTGGACGTACTCTCGATGAGGCTTTTATCATTCTCGATGAGGCTCAGAATACTACATCCGAGCAGATAAAAATGTTCCTTACACGACTCGGCAGCGACAGCCGTATGGTCATCACCGGCGATATAACTCAGATAGACCTCCCTGATGCGAGAAAATCAGGTCTTGTGGAGGCTATGAAGATACTGAAAGGTATCGAGGATATCGACATACACAGATTTACAGAGAAAGATGTTGTCCGTCACAAGCTGGTGCAGGACATCATCAGAGCATATGAAAAATACAATGAAGGGAGAAAGTTCAATGCCCAAGCTTAAGGTATACGTAAAAAACAATCAGACAGAGGTGAAAGTCCCTGTTGGTATCAGACTTCTTATAAGAAGATGCTGTCAGGCTGTACTTACCACTGAAAAATTCGGCAAGGACGCTGAGGTGAGCGTTTCTTTCGTAAGTAATAACGAGATCAAGAATCTTAATAAGATCTACAGGAATAAGGACAGCGTTACTGACGTTCTGTCATTCCCGCTCACAAGTGAGGACGGTACTGTTGAGCTCAATCCGGAGACCGGTGCTGTTCAGCTCGGAGATGTCGTTATTTCTCTTGAAACAGCCGTTAAGCAGGCACAGAACTACGGTCACTCCCTTGAACGTGAGGTAGGTTTCCTTACTGTTCATTCAATGCTGCATCTTCTCGGCTATGATCACGAGACAAGTCAGCTCGATCAGCGCATAATGAGGGAAAAAGAGGAATCCGTCCTTGAAAAACTGGGCATCTCCCGTGATGTCACTTTCGTTAATCAGGGAGAAGCTGAATAATGCCAAGAACTGCTTTCGTGACCATAGCCGGAAGGACCAATGCCGGCAAATCTTCGCTGCTGAACGCTATTATCGGCGAGAAAATAGCCTCTGTCAGCAGCAAGCCTCAGACCACCCGTACACGTATAACAGGTATCAGGAATATCGACGACGTTCAGTTGGTATTCTTTGATACTCCTGGTCTGCATAAGCCTGTGAACAAGCTCAGCGAGCATATGCTTGAGACTGTAAAGGAGTCTGTAAGCGATATCGACGCTGTAGTATTTGTGCAGGACTGCACAAAGAAGATAAACTCTCAGGAGCTTGACCTGCTGAAGTCTCTTAATGCTTCAAAAATGCCGGTCATACTTGTCCTCAACAAGATAGACCTGCTGAAAAATATGGATGAGCTTGCTCCGGTTATCGCAGAGCTTACTTCAAAGTGCGATTTCAAGGCAGTTGTGCCTGTCAGCGTTACTGAAAATAACGGCGTGGATATCGTTATCAATGAGATAATCAGTCTCGCTGAGGAGTCAGTACACTATTTCCCTGACGATATGATCACAGACCAGCCTGAAAAGGTTCTTGCAGGCGAAATGATAAGAGAGAAGCTCCTTGAACTCCTTAAAGACGAAGTACCTCATGGTATTGCAGTCGGAGTTGAGGAGATGTCTGAGCGTGATGACAAGGATATTCTTGATATTTCGGCAGTTATCTACTGCGAGAGAGAATCTCACAAGGGTATTGTCATCGGCAAGGGCGGAGCTATGCTCAAAAAAGCTTCCACCGCTGCACGTATGGAACTTGAAGATTTCTTCCAGATAAAAGTCAACCTCAAATGCTGGGTAAAAGTAAAAGAAGACTGGCGCAACCGAGAGGGACTTATCCGCAGCTTCGGACTTTCTGACAAATGATGCCATAAATATACCGCTGTATTATGCAGATAATATCTGCGGAGGCGATATATCATGTCAGAAGATATACTGTGGGAAGAATTTGCCAGAACAGGCAGCGTTGCAGACTATCTGCGATATATTTCACAAAAGGATAACGGCGATGACAACAGTTGAAGGCATAGTCCTTAAAGAGCGCATCGTAGGCGAGCAGGATAAGTTTATAGATATCCTGACAAGAGAAAAAGGCATGATCGAGCTTTCGGTAAAAGGCGCAAGGAAAATTAACGGCAAGTCCGGCAGCTCGACACAGCTTTTTGCTTTTTCACGTTTCTGCTACGATAAGCGTGGTGACAGGCTCATCCTCAACAGCTCTGAGCCTGTACATATTTTTTACGATATAAGAAATACCCTCACTGGGCTTTCGCTTGCAAGTTATTTTGCGGAAGTCCTGCGTTTTTGCGTCTCCGAGAGGACGGACAGCGGAAACGTACTGAGGCTTTTTTTAAATTGTCTGCATTTTATTGAAAAGGGTACACGCAGTCAGTCTCAGATAAAAAGTATATTTGAACTTCGTCTGATGTCGGAGATAGGCTTTATGCCTGATGTTTTAGCCTGCCGTGAGTGCGGTGCTTTTGAGCCGGACGAGGTGTACTTTTCTTTTCTGGAAGGCTGTTTTTACTGCTCTGATTGCAGACCGGAGGGCGATAACTTCAAAATGAGCCTGAATGTCCTTACTGCCGTCAGACATATCGTTCTTTCTGATATGGAGCGGCTTTTCAGTTTCCGTGTCTCAGGCGAGACCGAAAGCAGACTTGCCTGCTTCTCTGAACTCTACCTGACCACACACCTCGAAAGAAGCTTTAAAACCTTAGAATTCTACAGATCGCTGCTGAGCGGTCAGATGTAAATGGTAATACTATGGATAAATATTTAAAAACACTTGAATTAGACAAAATACTTGAAATGCTGGCGGATATAGCCTCAAACGCCGAAACTAAGCGCATGGCACTGGCTATACGTCCGGATAACGACCTTGAAAGGGTTCGCTATGAGAATCTCAAGACAAGTCAGGCTCTTGAACTCTCGGTACAGTTCGGCACACCGCCTTTTACTGCATTCAAAGACGTTTCAACTGCTGCAAAGAGGGCAAAGTCCGGAGCTGTTATTTCTCTCCGTGACCTTATGGACATTGCAGCTATGCTGAGACAGATAAAGAGCCTTCATGACTGGTACAGAAGCTGTGAGAATATAGAAACTGAACTCAGCTACCTGTTTTCTCAGCTCTCACCGAATGACTGGCTTCTTGAAAAGCTTGACAGATCAATAATCTCCGAGGACGAGATAGCCGATGCTGCAAGTCCTGAGCTGGCTGCTATACGCCGGAAGATAAACCGTGCAGGTATGCAGCTCCGTGAAACTCTGGATAAAATGGTAAAGAACAAGACTACCCAGCAGTACTTGCAGGAGAGCAATGTCACTATCAGAGACGGCAGATTCGTACTGCCGGTAAAGTCTGAGTACCGTGGGCAGGTAAGCGGTCTTGTACATGATACCTCCGCAACAGGTCAGACTATATTCATCGAGCCAATGGCAATAGTTGAAGCCAACAATGATATACGCATACTTCAGGGCAAAGAGCAGGAGGAGATAGAGCGTATTATCCGTGAGCTTTGCCGTGAGTGCGGAGACTATGCCGATGTGCTTTGCGAAAACTATAAGATATGTACCGAGCTTGCTCTGTATTTCGCAAAGTCTGAGCTTGCTGCACGTATGCACTGTAGTATGCCGAAAATAACCGACGACGGCAGATTACAGCTCAGAAAGGCTCGTCATCCGCTCCTCGACAGGAATAAAGCTGTCCCGATAGACCTTTCACTTGGTAAGGACTATCAGGCACTTATAATAACAGGTCCGAATACCGGCGGTAAGACTGTTGCACTCAAAACAGCAGGACTTCTCGCTGCAATGACTATGTGCGGACTTCTCATACCTGTTTCTGACGGAAGCAGTATATCTGTATTTGACCATATCCTTGTTGATATCGGTGACAGTCAGAGTATCGAGCAGAATCTCTCCACATTCTCATCTCATACAAATAAAGTTATAGAGATACTCGGTACGGCTGACGAAAAGTCACTCGTACTCCTTGACGAGCTTGGTTCGGGTACTGATCCTGTTGAAGGTGCAGCACTTGCGGTATCAATAATAAAGCGTCTGATATTCAACGGCGCAAAGCTAATGGTAACAACACACTATCAGGAGCTTAAAGTATTCGCAATAGATACTCCTGATGTAGAGAATGCATCATGCGAATTTGATATAAATACTCTCAGACCTACCTACAGGCTTATTGTCGGCTCACCCGGTAAGTCAAACGCATTTGCGATATCTGCAAGCCTTGGTATGCCGGAGGATATAATCGAGGAAGCCAAATCAATGGTCAGCGATGCAAATACACGGCTTGAAGAGGTCATCGGCAAGCTTGAAGCTTCAAGAATAGAGCTGGAGCGTCAGCGTGACGAGGCTGCGAGACTTCGTGCAGCCGCCGCTGAGCATGAAGAAGCTATCCGCAAGGAAAAGGAAGAACTTGAAAGCTCAAAGGCAGACTTCCTTGAAAAAGCACGTTTGCAGGCTATGACCATAATCGAGCAGACAAAAGCTGAGTCCAACGAGCTTATCGCAGAGCTTGAAAAGCTTCGCAAGGAAAAAGAAAAGAAGGATTTCAGCGCAAATGTGTCCGGTATGAAGTCCCGTTCAAAGCAGAGTTTCAACCGTATGTACGATACAGCCAACCCTATTGCAGGTTCAGATCCGAATGAGGGATATGTGCTTCCGAGAAAGCTCAAAAGGGGAGATACGGTATACGTTGTTGACCTCCAGCGCAAGGGAATAGTTTCCGGCGATCCTGACGGCAGCGACTTTGTATTCGTGCAAATGGGCGTTATGAAGACAAAAATGGCGATATCACGCCTTCGCCTTGAGGAAACTCCAAAGGTTACAGTTGGAAATAAGCCGGTGCAGAAGAAGCGTGGAAGCAACAAAGTCGGTAAGGTCGGCGTTAAAGTCGAGCGCCGTGGAAAAATGGAGCTTGATATCCGAGGCTGTGCCTGCGACGACGGAGTATATCAGCTTGACCAGTTCATAGATCAGGCAGTTATGTCAAACATATCAACAATATCTATAATACACGGCAAGGGAACAGGTCTGCTCCGTGCAGCAGTCCATAAGCGTCTGAAATCTCACCCGTCTATCAAGAACTTCCGTCTCGGAGTTTACGGAGAGGGCGAGGACGGCGTTACTATTGCCGAGCTTAAATAACAAAAAAAGAGCAGACTATTCATTCTGCCGGAAAAGTCCAGTCTGAGCGCTGGACTTTTTAAGTAAGGAGCGGACTATGATTTTTGAGGGCATTTATAATTTTTTTGCAGGCGGAAAGATCGAGGATGAACTTGCAAAGCAGGCGAGTATAAAAGGTCTTGACTACGACGAGATAAAAAAAGATGCAGATTCCGGAATAAAGGAGTGCAATGTTTCATTTGGAAAAAAATATGCACTTGCCCGCTGGTATAAAACACCGTCTTTGATAATATACGAAGAACTTTTCTGGGTTTTTTGCGTAACGGATGATGATACTCCGGAAGTGGAAGTGCATATGATAACGCTTCTGAATCAGTACTATAAGTTCAAAGTATCGTCGCAGACGGCAGCTCGTGAGATATATGACCGCATACGTGAAGCGGACAGTAATGTGCTGTTGGGCTTCAAGGATGAATATGCTGATATTTATAACGAGCATAGCCATGAACTTAAAAAAGTCAAGATGTACTGGACGCTGAAACAGGATATTGAAGAGCGGAAGAAAAATTATAAGCCTGTCGAAAAAGAGCCAGAACCCGAACCAATAGAAGAAACTGTTGCTGAGGCGGTTGATATGCCGGAAACAGATACAAATACTGCTGAAAATAGTGAGATACCGGAGAAATTTGCCGAATTGCACTCTCTTTTTTTAAGCAGCCGTCAAAAAACTAACAATGTGGAAATAATAGACAAGCTCATAGCTGACGGAAGAACGGAAATGGCTGAAGAACTCAGAAAATACCGTGTAAATTCAGTGCAGATATTGTACAAGGAGACTCCGGAAGGCGGAATACCGGTCGGAGCAAGCAAAATGGGTGGATATCCCGATCTTCCACCGGAGGTGGACTATCCTCGCATGACGGGATATACTCTCCGCCGCAAAGGTCAAAGTGCAAGTGAAGCTGAGGTGCAAGCAGAATCTGCAATGCACCTTGTAATGCAGCTTAATCTGTATGAACTGGCTGAAAGCGGAGCAGATATTGACGAACTTTTCCCTAAGACCGGTATGCTCTATATCTTCTGGAGCGGTGAATGTGATAATGATATGTTTACTCCAAATGATTATTATTTTATACGTACCGATGATCCTGAGCTTGAACATATCCAGAAGGTAATATGGTGGGACGGTGATATGTCAACTCTCAGGCGTACCGCTCCGCCTATACCTTACCCTGAAAATATATTTATAAGCGACGGATTTGATGAGCGGTGTCCGGAAAATATGATAGACTTTGAGTGCTATCCCGATTTCAAGACTGAATCAGCCGATGAGATAGAGGGACTTGAAGAAGCACTTGACATTGATCGGTATGACCTCGTTAACTGTGATGATAAACTTCTTGGTATCCCTCAGGGCGGAAACTGTCCGTATCTTGCCGAGGATGAAGTTCAGCTCCTACAGCTCGATTATAATGACGGCTGTCTTTGGAAGCTGTTTTGGATAATGAAGAAAAGCGATCTCCAGAAACGTGACTTCTCAGGTGTGTATATCGAATTAGATTGTGACTGAACAACAAAAAGGAGGTAAAATGATGAGTTTTTCAAAAAGCCCGATAATTGCCGTGATAGCAGCCGGAGTAAACGGTTTTGCAGAAAAGGAATTTCTCAGTGGTATAATATCTGAGAATAAAAGCAGTGGCTATGCTACAGTTGTTTTCTCGAACATATACAATATCGTGCAGAAAAACGAAAATCTCCTCTGTGAACAGAATATATATGACCTGGCAGTTTCAAATGATATAAGCGGAATAATACTTCTGTGCGAATCCTTTGTTGAAGGCGAGATACGCCGGCGTATAGCGTCTTTGCTTAAAGATGTCAAAGTGCCGGTAGTAGGAGCAGGTGCAAGTCTGAAAGAATTTGAGAAACTTGACTATATACTTCTGAACACAAGCGACATAGATGACATTTATAATATTACTTCTCACCTTATAGAAGAACACGGATTTACTGATATCGACATGCTTACCGGTATGAAGGACATTGAAACTTCGCACCTCAGAGCCAAGGGCTATATGCAGGCACTTGAAACACACGGCATAACTCCTGACAAAAGCAGGATACATTACGGCGACTTCTGGCTGACATCAGGTGAGGAACTTGCAAAAAGATATATAAACGGAGAATTTCCCATGCCGCAGGCGGTAGTGTGTGCAAATGACATAATGGCTTATGGTATGCTGAGGATTTTTTCTGACAATCACATTTCAGTACCGCAGGATATTACAGTCGTAAGCTATGAATATTCGGATATGAGACTGTATTATTCTCCGCCGCTGACATCTTACCGACGGGACAGATACAGTCTTGGAAAGGCAGCAGCAAAGCATTTGCAGTGCCTTATAAGCGGTGAAGATGTGCCGGAGTTTAATCCTCCTGCCGGAAAATTCGTATTCGGCAGCAGTTGTCCCTGCGAAATGGACAAAGAACATTCTCTTGCTGAACTGAGGTCGGCTGAACGACACAGGAATTATAACGACCTCAGCCTTTTCAGCACTATGGAGCATGAGCTGACGATATGCCGTGATATGGATGAATTTATACACACTATAGGAAATTATCACTGGCTTATGCAGAATAATAAGAATATTTATATGTGCCTTTACACTGACTGGTGCGACACAAGGTCAGATTCTTCTGAGATAGTGAATTCACGCAGTATTCTCTACTGGGGAGGAAGCAATGTATGGGAGATACATCACCATGACCTCAGAACCTTCTTCCAGCGTGAACCTGATGCGGCTGTATGTTATTTCAATCCATTATTCTCTGGACAGAAATACTTCGGCTATATGGCTATGCTGTATGAAGATGCCGAAAGTTATGATGATATTTACCGGCACTGGCTGAAATCAGTATCGGTAGGACTTGAATTTCTCAGGCTGAAAAATGATATACGCTATCTTCTGAGCTGTCAGAATGTTTCGGAATATCGGGATACTCTGACAGGTCTTAACAATGAAAAGGGACTTCGCAGGACATTCAGTGCTTTTAATATAACAGAAGAAAGCAAACTGTGTTTTGTGATGCTGCGTATAGACCTTTTTCCACGCCAATTCAGTGATGAGGAGATACGCCGGAAAACAGAAGCTGTACTTGCTGCGTCCAAAGCCATAACTAAACTATGCGGTGGAAATGATATCTCAGCACGTATAAAAGATGATGTTTTTGTATGTCTTATAAAAAGCAATGCATCTTGTGAGCTGATAGCTGACCTGTTAAGTTCAATGCTTATACAGGAGAAAGCGTATGCTGAATATGCAGGTACAAGCTCTTTTACCTGTTCGGCAATACCTTGCACAGAAAATGATATTGACAGTCTGATGTCACAGCTAACGGAGATGTCTGTTAAGGAGTATCATATTCTTGCTGAGAAACGCCGCAACAGGTACTATAACGATATGCTCAGCGTCCGCAATATGGTATACAGGTCGCCGGAGCTTACTTTCTTAAATGACAGCGAAAACATTTTCACTGACCGCATCGACTTCTTCCGCAGGCATTACAAGTCATGCTTCGGCATAACTTTTCATCAGGACTGTATAAATGCAAGGCTTGCAAGAGCAAAGTACTATCTTGCGGCAACTTCATTGAGTACGGCTGATATTGCAGAAAAGTGCGGGTACCTTGATGATAAATACCTGCAAAGGCAGTTTACGCTCAACACGGGTATACCTCTTATGCAGTACCGTGACCTGTTTAAGAACCTGTCCACATAGGG
>DEBW01000201.1:11664-20984 GCA_002348905.1 Ruminococcus flavefaciens
CCCTATGTGGACAGGTTCTAAAGATTGATTGCCGATTTTGTCCACTATTCCCCGACTTTATGAGTTGTTTTTATACCTCCTTGAATGTATAATAGATTCAGTTGAAACGAAATATATATATATCAAGGAGGTATTTTATGAAACTTACAAGAATAGTTTCATCTTTGGCAGCCACTATGATGCTGTTTTCAAATATCAGCATGACTTCGTATGCAGAAAGCGAAGATATGCGTGATATCACGACTATGGAACTTGTCAGGGATATGGGTATAGGCATAAATCTCGGAAATACACTTGAAGCGTGTCCTGACTGGTACGACGAGGACTGGATAGCCAAGTGGAGTGAAGGCAAGCCTAAGAATTATGAAACTGCATGGGGAAGTCCGGAAGTAACTAAGGAAATGATAGAGGGTATGGCAAAGGAAGGCTTCGGCGTTCTGCGTATACCTGTAGCATGGTCGAATATGATGGCTCATGACGGTACTTACACTATCAATTCCGAATATGATGCCCGTGTTCACGAGATAGTTGACTGGACTCTTGAAAGCGGTATGTATGCTATTATCAATATACACTGGGACGGCGGCTGGGTAAACAAGTTCCCTGATGATAAAGAAGAGAGCATGAAGCGGTATTCACATATGTGGGAACAGATAGCCGACAGCTTCAAGGACTATGATGATTATCTCATGTTCGAGTCTCAGAATGAAGAATTAGGCTGGCAGGAGATCTGGAATCCATGGGGAGGTACAGAAGGTAAGGCTGAATCCTATGCACTTTGTAACGAAATTAATCAGAAATTTGTGGATATCGTGAGAAATTCAGGCGGCAATAACTCTGAACGTCATCTTCTTATCTCCGGCTATAACACAGGCATTGACCGTACCTGTGACTCTCTTTTCAAAATGCCGGAAGATCCTGCAAACCGTATGGCGGTATCGGTACATTATTATTCTCCTGCTGGTTTTGCTATACTTGAAGAGGATGCAGATTGGGGAAAAGCTACTCCTACATGGGGCAGTGATTCGGACTATGCTTCACTCCGCAGTGAAATGGATATGCTCAAGACAAACTTTACCGACAAAGGTATTCCTGTAATTATCGGAGAATACGGCTGTCCTACAAAAAATAAAGAGCCTGAGTCTGTACGCCGTTTTCTCTCTTCTGTTTGTGAAGAAGCTTACAAGCGTGGACACTGCCCTGTAATGTGGTCAACTCCTGGCGGACACTATGACCGTGCCACATACAAGATGACAGATCAGGAGCTTCAGAAAAAGCTTTACGAGATCGGCGGAAAAGAATTTTCTCCCCGCACACTCAATAATAATACTGACAAGCCTGCTGAACAGCTTATGGGTGACGTAGACCTTGACGGTACATTTAATATAGCTGACGCTGTTACAGTTCAGAAGTGGCTTCTCGGCGACAATACAGCTTCCATGAAGAAGTGGGAGAATGCTGACTTCGATAACGACGGAAAAATTGATGTGTTTGATTTCTGTCTCATGAAGAAGAAACTTGTTGAACAGAGCAAATAGATCTCCATTTTATAGATTCTCTCTTATATCCCGAAAAACTCTCCTTTCCACAAAGGGGAGTTTTTTTGTATTTTGTAAATATTAAGAAAATCATAAGAATTTCATCAGTGAAATAATAAGATTCGGGCTATATAATATTGACAGAAGAACAACAGAGCGGTAAAATATATAGTGGTCTGCTGTAAAAGGTCAGTACAATGACTTTTGCAGACAGATCACAAATAAAAATACCGCCGAAAGGACTTTATCATGATAAATATAGAAAATTCTTCTGTACTTGTCGTGGACGATGACCACGACATAGTAAATGCGATCGCAGCACTTCTTTCAAGGGAGGGATACACAGTCTACAAGGCATATAACGGACTTGAAGCTATAGATTCTCTCATGCAGAATGACATCCAGCTCATACTTATCGACGTAATGATGCCGAAGCTTGACGGACTTTCGGCAATGATGAGGATACGTGCAACAAAGAATATCCCGATAATAGTGCTGTCTGCCAAATCCGAGGACAGCGACAAAATACTCGGACTTTCCATGGGAGCAGACGACTACATTACAAAGCCATACAATCCAATGGAGCTTGTGGCGAGAGTGCAGTCAAATCTGAGAAGATACCTTACGCTCGGAGCAGCAGAGGGCATCCATAAGACAAATATTGTACGCTTAGGCGGTCTTGAACTTGACAAGGACTGTAAACAGCTTTCAGTTGACGGCAGTCCTGTGAAGCTGACAGCTACTGAGTACAAGATAACCGAACTTCTTATGACGAATGCCGGACGTATTTTTTCCGCTGAGGAGATATACTCAAGGGTATGGAATGAAGATTCCTATTCGATAGAGAATACAGTAATGGTACACATTCGTCATATAAGAGAAAAAATAGAGATAAATCCCAGTGAACCACGCTACCTTAAAGTAGTATGGGGAATAGGATACAAAATGGAGAAACAATAGGAGTGGTAACAATGATCCTTAAAAAGAGGTTTTCACGAATCATAGCATTTATATTATCCTGCGCACTTGTCGGGTTATGTATTTTTCAGTGTGTATTCATAATAAACGTGAATATGGACGAAGTTGAAAAGCGTAGTGAGCGTGACGACGTTATAGAAAGTTACGGCTATACACATGATATGAATTATCTTTTCGATCAGCTTTGGGCACTGAGCAATATATATCTTCGCAATGCGGACGCAAAGAACCAGTATACCTGTTCTGAAGAATACGAAAAGGCAATAAAAAAGACACTTACAGACCTCGGACTTATGGACAAAAACGGTAAGCCGGTCATAAATAATCCAAGCAATTTTGAGTATATGGCAACCTGCGGAGACAATGTTCTTACAAATATCACAGGTTCACCTGAAAAGCTTGAAACAGCGTACTCAATAAAGTACATTAACGGCATGGATGAGAATTATCCTGTCGGACTGAACTGGGAACACAGCACTAATATATACTGGTATACCACAAATTACGGTCTTACATATTATGTATTAGGCGGTTCTCTGCCGAAAAGAGCAGTAGCACTCTACGATTTTGATACGACCGGACTTGACAGCTATACTGATTATAACGGCGCACAGATATTCTACAAGACTGACGGAACTACTCCTGCACCTGACATCAGACATTTCAGTGATGAAAACAGAACCTACGCAAACCGTGAAGCCTTTGAGCAGTTTGAACATGAAACAGGCACTGAATATATCCTTCCTGACGAAGCGTATGATTACAGAGAATATGACGAAGAAAAGGACTACGCATATGTCGGCGATATATCGGAGGTTACTGATACAGGCGTATTCATGGTATACGATGAGAATTCAAGAGAATGGGTAAAGATAAATAAAAACAGATTTGAGAAGTACGAAGGCAGCAACAGAGATATAAGCATATACATCAAGCCTTCTGACGAGCTTATTGCTGAATATGAGCAGTACCGCTCACATCGTGAAGAAGTGGAGCAGGATTCTGTACATAAAATGATACCATTTGCTGTTATTGGAATAGCCGGAGTTATCATTGCTCTGTTGCTTCTCTTCTGCTGCGGTTACAGCGCAGAGAAAAAAGGCTTTGTACTTGCGATGCCAGACCATATATTTGCAGAACTTCCTGTAGTACTTATCGCTGCATCTGTTTTAGCGGCTGTATCAATGGTCGATTCAGGAGTCAACGAGCTAAGAGGAGCATTTGATGACTATTATACTTCATATGACATGGGAGGTATAATTGCCGGAAGTGCATTTACAGCGATCTATGCAATAATACTCGGATGCCTTATAACTCTTGTTAACCGTATAAAGTGCAGAAGCTTATTCAAGACATCTCTCACAGGACGTATGCTTGCTTTTGTATGGAAATACGTGAAGAAGTTCTGCTCATACCTGAAAAGAGACTACGAAAAGCGCAGTTTCAGACATATTGAGAAAAATGCACTCCGCAAAGACATTTTCATGCGCAGATTCATTATACGTACAGCCATAGCAGTAGGTGCAGAGTTTATAAACTGCATACTCTTTATACCGACAGAGTTGTGGGAATCATTCGTATTCATTACACTGATACTCTTTGCAGCGTATGTATTTTTCAGTATACGTGACCATATCGAGATAGCAGGCATATCAAAACAGATAGCTGAAATGAATGGGGGAGACTACTCTCCGAGAACAGTTCCTGAGAAGTCTCCGGCTTACGGAACTGTAAACAACCTGAATAATATCTCTGCCGGAATACGCAGTGCAGTTGACCAACAGGTAAAGTCAGAGCGTATGAAGATAGAACTTGTCACGAATGTTTCTCATGACCTTAAAACTCCGCTTACTTCAATAATAAGCTATATCGACCTTCTTACAGCAGAGGAGATGAGTCCGGCTGCAAGGGACTATGTTACTATAATCAGTCAGAAGTCAGACAGGCTCAAATCAATGGTATCTGACCTCTTTGATCTCGCAAAGGCTACAAGTCACACTGACGTAAACAATGAACAGATAGATGCGGTTATCCTGACTAATCAGGTATTAGGCGATATGTCAGACAAAATTTCCCAGTCCGGCATTGAGATACGCACAGATATAAAAGCGCAGTCAGCTCCGATAATGGCTGAGGGAAAGAAGCTTTACCGTGTACTCCAGAATCTCATTGACAATTCGCTGAAATATTCAATGGCAGGCACAAGGATATATATAACCCTTGAAAATGACGATACTTACACGCAAATATCAGTAAAAAATATTTCCGCAGAGGAAATGAATTTCACTCCTGAGGAGATAATGGAACGCTTTACAAGGGGAGACAGATCACGTACCACCGAGGGCAATGGTCTTGGACTTTCGATCGCCAAGAGCTTCACAGAAGCCTGCGGAGGAAAGTTTGAAATAGTTCTGGACGGTGATATGTTTACCGCTGTCGTTAAGCTTCCGCTCATAAAATAAAGATAAAATGTAGGAAAGAAAGATAACATATAAAAAACAGGGGCTTTGAAAGTCCCTGTTTTTGTGTTATCTTGTGAGATTTTTTATCCTGAGATTCAGATTTTTCCCTCGGAATCCATTTCCATAATAATACGTGCATCATTCAGAGTAATGCCTTCACTTTCGTCAACGTCAGCGTTTATCTTGCCCTGTTCGGAGAGATTGTATCTGTCACGGTTGCCTATGTACTGTAAAACTGTAACAGCATCTGCTAAAGTAACCTTTTTATCGCAGTTTGCATCGCCTTTGAGTGTAACAGCACTTTTCATGATAGAAGCTATCTGAGTACCGGCGATCTCACTGATGCTGCTGTAAGGTACAGGTATATCCTGAGGGGTATGTGAAAGGATATAGGCTTGTGCTGCAACGATGTCGTACAGGTCGCCGCTGAGACCATTGCCGTTAAGGTCAAAATCGTTGTCAAGGTAGTTACGTATTACAGACGGGAGAGAACTGTTTTCAGCCGGGATATTTCCAAATATCTCCAGTGTATAGTCTTGTAAAATATCGAAGTCTTCCTTGTCGAGAATTTCGTTGCCGTCTATATCTGGCATATCAGCATCGCCGTTATCTACATCAGCACTCCACTTCTCGTAAAATTCGTAATAAACCGTATCATCAAATGATGTCTTTATTTTTTTATTTATCAGACCTTTGGCTGCTCCCCATTTTTCAATGTCTTTATAAATTGTAACGTTATCAGGTATTGACATATTCTCGCAGCCGGGACGGTTGTCAGTGAAGTACTCAGGTGTTGTATATATAAGCTTGAAATCGTTCCTGCTGAAATAAATCTCCATAAGGTCTTGCCAGTATATGCCACGGAAATAGATAGAATATACATCACGATATTTCATATTTGTCTCGCAAAGCTTTACATAATTGTTATAAACATTTTCTGAAATGTTATCGGCATATGCAAAGTTTGAATTGTACGGAAGAATTTCTTCCGAAGCGCTTCGATTTATGGCATCTAACATACAATAATTGTGAGCGCCGCATATTACACAATCCTGAACGTCGTGAAGATCAAATACTCCGTCTTCATTTAAGTCGTAAAGAGGATCAAGATCAGTACAGAATCTCATTCTTATAATATTTGTAAGATATCCAGACTGAATCCTGATCGTTTCAAATGCATAGCCAATAAGAGCTTTTTTGTTGTTGTATTGTTCGTATATTTCGGGATATTGCTTGAGCTTTTCTATATTGAATGAATTAGCGTGGACTACAAGATAAGGATAACCTATTGTATCCATATAGTAATCCTCTCTAAAATATTCAGGCTTCAGAGTATGTGTCAGGTGGTAGCGGATAAGCAAAAGTGAATCGAGTGAAGCTATCTCTAAATCACCCTTATCCTGATAATATCTGCTCTTTTTAAAGAACTCCTTGTTGCGGATATCTTCTCTTGTTTCAAGAAATTCCATTGATTCTTCTGACGGAGCTTTGAATTCAAAGCTATCAACGTATATATGTTCTTTGTCATACTTCCATTCCTCATAAGTTCTGAGAAGTGCAGCATCACGCATATCAAGTTCGCCGTTGCGGTCGATATCAATGTCGATGAGCCCCTGATCTATCTTGTCGAAGAGTTCCTGCTCTGCCGGATTTATTACGTTTGCTGGTTCATCGTAAATATAAGGGTTAGTTGCATATTTCTCGGCTGGATCTTTGTAATCTGTTATATCTGCTGCGTATGTATTATTAGCAGCGATAGGTGTCAGCATAGCTGCTGCTGTAAGAGCACTTATAATTTTTTTCATGTCTTTACTCCTTTCGGTAGTGGTGATCTGCGTAGTCACAGTATTTGTGGTATTCGTCTGCGTGTTCACAGTTGTGTGAGCGGATGATGTTTTTGAAGAAACAAGTGTTGTCTGAGTAGTGGCAGGCTTATCGCCTGATCTCGTTACGGTCGTAACATCTGCTGTTGAAGTATGAGTGATACTTTGCTGAGCTGCGGTCGTTACTGCTGACGCTTTTGAAGTTTCAGCAAAATGTTGCTGAGCTGCGGTAATTGCTGATGATGTTTTTGATGTCTCAGCGAAATATTGCTGAGTTACAGTAGTTGCCGTTGATACTTTTGAAGCTTCAGCAGTTTTTGAAGTTGACTTTTCGGTCTGCGAAGTATACTTTGCCGTCGTTTCAGCAGATGTGACAGCCGTTGTTTCGACAATAATTCCGGAGCTTTCAGACACTGGCTTCTTCGGAGGTCTGAGAGCATTCGTGCATATGCCTATACCGATAATTGATGCAGCGCCTAAACCAAGTGCTGCTGACCTGAGAATAATAGCTTTGCGGCGTTTTTTCTCAGCGATGATAGTATCCCCAAGTCTCATGAGACTTTCGGAACATTTTTCATATTTATTCATTCCTGCTCCTCCTCTCCAACTCAGATTTTAAAGCCTTTTTCGCATTATAGATAAGGTCTGATATCTGTTTTTTAGTCTTGCCCATTACTTTTGCAGCTTCTTCATTTGACAATTCCTCAAAGAATATCAGATACAATACCTGTGCATAATCTGCCTTTAATGTCTTGAGTGTCTGGTGAATAATAAGGTTTTGTTCGCCTTTTATGTAATCGGACTCTACATCCTTTTCATCGGAAATATAGCAGCAGTCCTCAATGGACGAGTAGTCTATCCTTCTGAATTTTTTTACGTAGTTTATAGCAGTATTCTTGCCGATAGTATAAAGCCATGTCTTAAAAGAGTAAGAGCTTTTGTATTTTGGCTTTTTGACGTACAGTTTCAGAAAAACTTCATTTGCTACTTCTTCTGATATGTGTATATCCCTGATGATCGTGTTGACAAACAGAGTAAGTCCGTCCTTGTAATCAGTTACAAGTTCAACAAAACCGTTCTTATCACCATCAAGGAAACGGAGGTAGCTACTTGCACCGTTTTCCATTGATAGCTCCTTTTCAAGATAAAGTTCAAACTTTTCTTTGCTTATTATACAATACTTTTGTGTCATTTATCGAAGTATAAAAATATATTTTTATTTTTTAATTATTATAATACATCATTATTGTGATTATGTCAATGATACGAAATGTAAAACTATTGTAGTCCTACAGAAAAATGAATATCAAAAATAATAAAAAATACTTGACAAGCAACAAAGAACGTGGTATAATATCTATTGTTGTGGAGCAACTTTATTAAGTCCACCTCGGTTTATCTGGGCCGTGTAAAAATTATCAGATATTTGCGGATATGGCGGAATTGGCAGNNGCGTATGGTTCAGGTCCATATGAGCGCAAGCTCATGCAGGTTCAAGTCCTGTTATCCGCACCATTTGATTGCGATGGGAAATGGATAGTGAATAATGTGCAGTGCAGGGTAATGCTGATAGGTATTTGTACTGAATGTTATTCACTATCCATTTTTATTATGATGAGATTGAAAGATAGCATAGAAGATGTTTTTAGGAGAAAAAATGATTTACAGTAAAAAGAAAATGGAAAAAATAGCAGACGCAATCACAAAACTGGCTGCTGAGTATTCTGAATATTCAAAGGTGAAAAATGGTGCTTATATTGAAAGTGCTGATGAAATTATCTGGTCTAAGGGCTGGATAGAACCGTTTTGTGCCGATTATATAACAGAGCTGAATGATAATACGGTTATTTCGAGAAAATTGCTAAAAAAAGAACCGTCGATAAAAAAGTATGTGTCAGTACATCGTATGGCTGATAATACTCCTGTTTATTCACAGTTTTATGGCGATAGAGATGATGTTGTATATGAGAAATTTTTCATGAAAGACGAAAAGCTGCTTATAGGAGCATTGTTTCATTACAGCGACAAAAAGCTGTGCCAGTTAACAGTTGAGCATTTTGATGAAAAAGGTCGTCCGGTCGAGTTTGAACGTTTTAGTATTGATGATACATCAGGGCGAAAGCTTGACAGCATAATTTATACTTACGATAAAGACATGATTATTAAGGCTGAAACAATATATAGTTTGGATGTTGACCGTGAATTGAGAGCGTACGATGATGAACTATATGCAATTATTGATTTGGTATTAGATCCGTCAATGGAAAAGATGAATCCTGAACGTGTCGAAACATTTGATTTTGAATATAGCGACAAAATGGAATCAGACTCTTATACAAGGACTGCATATACATATGGAAAGGTTATAAGTCATAAGTGGAAAATCAAGAAAAGTGTTATAAAAAGTTACATAGAATGTAATATCGGGTGGTTTGGCAAATAAAGCATAAGATATTAAAAGGTTTTGCCGAGGTCAAATAAACTGACCTCGCACGGCAACAGCATTTACTTTTTTATTA
>DEBW01000201.1:21150-27883 GCA_002348905.1 Ruminococcus flavefaciens
CCTGCACCCACGCAATATTGCGCTGTTAATTAGAATGTAAGGCAACTTTGCTGTCGCATACGTTAATAAAAAGTAAATGCTGTTGCCATGACTGACCTCGGCTTTTTTATTGACAAAAAAATTAAAAAATGATATAATTGCCGTATAAAAGTATTGTCCATTCGATGTAACCGGCGCAGAACTCGAAAAACTCGCAGTATGGATTGGAGTAATGAAAATGAATATGAAAGAATTGATCGAAAAAATAAGAGGAACGGATGATTGTATAGTACTCCCTTCAAGCGGTCTGCCAAAGCTGGAAAATCCGGAACATTGCCTGCCGTCTGATATAAAGGAGTTTTACAGCCTTTGCGGAGGCATGACATTATTTGCGTCTAAGGAGTATGCAGTTAAAATAGTTGAACCAAGCGGATTTGTATTAGCAAATCCTGTAATAATTGGTGAACTATGTCCTGAGGATATATCGTCTCAATGGTATATAGCTGCCAGTGATATGAACGGCAATTATATTACTGTTGACCTTTCAGCAGAACGTCTTGGAAAGTGTTATGACAGCTTTTGGGACAGACACGGCATCATTGGAGATTGTCCGATAGTTGCCGGTAGTTTTTCAGATTTGTTGAGCTGCCTTTTTAACGGTAATGGAGACTATTGGTATTGGCTTCAGGAAGATTTCGTTTCGCTTGGAGATGCATACGATTGATGTGGCTGGATATTATAGGGGGAGGTAATTATAATATATGAGTAGATCAGATGACTTCGATTTATTGCTTTCAGCAGCAAGAAGTGCTGCTGAAAAATATCTCGTGCAATATAATAAAGAGCATCCAATTAATGAAGAATAAGACAAGGCTCTGCAATAAAGCTGAATCTATTTTTTTATACGAAACAGGAAATTATTATGGATTATAATTTTGAGATCATTATATCAAAATCAGACTTAAATATTATAGGTTTAAATGAAAAAAAGCTTTTTTGGGGCGGGGAAGAATTATCATTTATTCCGAGAGAGTTTTTTATTGATGATACGCTCCGTTTTATTGAACTTACACATGGAAAGATATACGATAATTTACTTAACGTTACAAGTATAGAACGACCTGTAATTATTGCTATCAACCGTAAATACAGTTCTGTTGAGAGCATAATAAACAGCGATAGTATAGTAAAATTATTCGATAATATTTGTAGTATCAGGCATTTTGAACTTTATTTATGGAGAGATGATGAATCAATAAATGCTGAGTATGAGTATACAGATAAAAATAACGTCATTGCTATAATGAAAAAAGCAATTGAGGATAAAGAAAATATCAGTTTTTATTTGAAAATGCAAAATCTAAAGTAAGGAGATGTATCTATGTTTGAAGTAAAAGATTTTTATCCGGAGTTTGAATATCCTTATGGATACTTAAAATTAAAATCTTTAAACCTGATAGATTTTGATTTTTGGTATTTTATTCCAGATAATCAATTAGCTCGAAGAATAATGGGGTTAAAGACACGATATCCAAATAGAAAACTTGTTCCATTTGCTCGAAGAGACGATAATGATGACATTGCTTGCTTTGAATTTGGAAAAGGCGAAACTGTTCAGATTATTCATGATTTTTCTGTTCAGGGATTTGAACAGCGTAAAGAATATGAAAATATTTGGTTATGGGTAAAAGAGGCACTTGAAGAATTGATTGCTGGTGAGTGATTTTTATTATTGAAATTACTTGACAAAACATTAAACTTATGGCAAAATATAAATAAGCGGAGAAACTNNAATGGCAGAATATAATAAACAGTAATCATTAAGTGAAAGATATATTACGGTCGGGAGTGTGAGCTATGGAACTTATCTCAGAAATATATGAAAAAACAAAAGAATACAAGTATATCAAAGAAATTAATTTGTCAAGGAGTCTTGATTCTGAAGAGGGATTGCTCTATGATATGAAATTGGTTTTTTCAAAATTTCCTTATGAGTATGATAGTTTCAGTATTCTATTTGAAGGAGTTCAGGATATTCACCTGTCAGACTTGAATAATTGTTTAGCTGTAGCAATAAAAATCGAAGATATTTCATCTTATCAGCTTGAAGGCGTACACTTTAAAGTTGATGAAGTTGGAGAAGAATTATTTTCATTTTATTGTAAAAATATTACAATAGTTTAAAATAGCTTTTTTACGGAGGCACAAATGAATTTACAGCCTGATATTGAAGTAAGTTTTCATTTCTATTCAAATAAGAGAATAATAGAAAACTATAGACCTGCACATGAAGTAAAAGATAACTATTTAACGACCGGAGTACATCTTTATTATGGTACATGCGGGAGCCCTGAATGATATTTTCAATTTAGTTGAAATTTTATGATCAATGTGATATAATAAAAAGATAAAAGGGAATAACAGGGGATAATAACTGTGTGGCAGATATAAAAATATTTTTTAGGAGGGATGTTTCTGTGGAAACAAGAAAAAAATTTTTAAAGGCAGCTGCATTTATCGCTGCTCTGACACTTACAGTAGGATACGTTGTACCGGTAAATAACAGCACGGGCAAAGTATCTCATGCAACTGCATACGCTGATGATAGCTATACTGAGGGAAATGAGGGAGTACTTTCATATAGAAAGTATACCGACCATATCGAGATAGTTCAATGCGATATGTCAGCTACATCTGTAGAGATACCTGAAACTATCGAAGGACTGCCGGTAACAGTTATCGGTATGTACGCATTCGAGATACAATCGCTGGAAAGTATTACCATACCTGATACCGTAACAGAGATCGGAAACTGGGCTTTTGCTATGAACAGCAAACTTAAATCTGTAACTATTCCGGACAGCGTAGAGAAGATAGGCATAAGAGCTTTCGAGATGTGTTCATCGCTTGAAGAGGTGAATTTCCCGGATCATCTGGTAGAGATATCATCCAACGCTTTCAGCGAGACTCCGTGGCTTGAGGCACAGCGCAAAAAGAGTCCGCTTGTTATCGTGAACGGTGACCTTATTGATGCACAGACCGCCGAGGGAGACGTTGTTATACCGTCAGAGGTCAAGTATCTTTCTCCGAGCGCATTTGCACGTAATTCAAAGCTTACTTCTGTAGTTATTCCTGCAAGTATAGATAAGGTATGCGACAATGCTTTCTTCTACTGTGATAATCTTACTTCGGCAGAGATAAATGGTGCAGAGCTTATCGACAGTATGGCATTTGACGGATGTGAAAAACTCAAAGAACTGAAAATATCCGGCAAGCTGAAAAAAATCGTGGATTATGCATTTGCAGATATTCCCGGCAATGCAACAATAACATTCTACGGAAGCAAGGAGATGTGGGATAAGGTAGACAAGCCTTCTGAAGACAAGTTCCTTAATAATGCAACGATGATATTTGACGAAAATCACGTTGATCCAGAGCCAGAACAGGATCCTGAAACAGAGAATTTACTGGGAGATGCCAACCTTGACACTAAAGTTACAGTTGCTGACGCAGTAGCGATACTCCAGTCTATCGGCAACCGTGACAAGTATGAACTCAAGCCGCAGGGTAAGATAAACGCTGACGTTGACGGTGTTGAGGGCGTGACTGCAAATGACGCTCTTACTATACAGAAGCTTGACGCAAAGGTGATAGACAAATTCCCGGCAGCAAAGTAAGAACTTGTTCTCATAGGATAAAGCAAACATCTTTTCGGCAAATTCAGCAGATATCTTCGTCATAAAAACTTGAAATACGAAAGTATTCCTGCGTTTTTCTTCCTTGATATCTACTGAATTATGCTCGAAAATCTGTTCACTCTCCCTATGAGAACAAGTTCTAATATTATTAAAGCGGTTCGCTCGAACCGCTTTATAAAAATACCCGGATACGGTTTAAAATCTGTATCCGGGTATTTTTTATTCAGAAAGAGTAATTGATGTTATCAGGAATTATTCCTCATCTTTTTTTCTGCCTGCTGTTAAAGCAAGTGCGCCGCCGGCAGTAAGAGCTATAGCAGTGAAAGTAACTGCAACAGTTGTGAGTGAGTTGTTGCCTGTCTCAGGAAGTTCACTGCTGCTTGTAGTAGTTGTAGCTGCTGTAGTTGTTTCTGAGTTCTGAGTTGTAGTTGAAGATGTTGTAGATGAAACGTTATCACTTGTAGATGAAGTTGTTTCAGATGTTGAAGCTGTAGTAGTTGTAGTGGTAGCTGTTGTAGTGGTTGTTGTAGTTGAAGTTGTTGTTGCAGCGGAAGATGTAGTTGTAACAACAGGATCAGGAGTCTCAGTATTGTTCTTTGCGTAGAATTCAGCAAAGCACTTGCTGAGAACGTCAAAGTCAAATACCTTTGAGAAGTCCTTTGAGCCGTCCTCATTTATAGTAACAAGCTCGTAGTCAGGCTTGATGCCGGCATCAATATTCTCGTTGTTCTTGTTAGCCGCTCTTACAGTGTTGGACATATATAAAGGTATGCCGTCAGGAGTTGTGTAGCTGAATACTGTGCATGAACCGCCGCCTGACTGCTCGCCGATGATAACAAGTCCGGCATCTCTTGCGTTAGAAGGCAGAGTATTAGCGCTTGAGAAGGAATATTTCGATGCGATAACACCGAAATTAAGATCGAATTTGAGATTATTATCAATTTCGTCAAATTTACCGTCAAGGTTTTTATCAACAATATAGTTTTCCTTTGCTGTTGCGCCATAGTTGAGCAGATTGTAATAAGAATTGCTTTCGCCGCCCATTAAACCTATCATATATAAGCCGACCATAACATATCCGCCGCCGTTAGTAGATACGTCAACAACGAAGTTCTTTACGTCAGGATTTTCATCAGCATCCTTTACACATTCATAGAATACAGATACAAGGTCTTCCGGACGCTCACCCTTGCCGGTGTAGTAATTGTTCCAGCCTTCAAAATCAATTGACATGAAGTCGTCAAAAGAGAAGAGGGCAGTGTCGCCATTAATGACATATCTGAATGGAGTTTCTTCTGTTTCTCCGAGTACAGCGCTTCTTGCAGCCTTAGCTCCCTGATATGCACTCATGGATCCGTACTGCATACCGCTCATATCAGAAGCCAGTTCATAATTTCTGTCTTCCTTTAAATTAGCAATGACTCCTTGGATCTGATCTTCGGATAATAAGACGACTCCGGCAGAAGCCATTACAGTATGTCCGCCGTCCCACATATACTGCTCAAGTTCAAGAAGACCAGTTAGATAAGTATTGTAATCGGTTGAAAGGAGATGTTCCTTTACAAGCTTTGTATCGTCGTTTGTTTCAGAGAGAGTACGGTCAAGACCTTTCTCAATAAGAATATCATTAATAGGGATTCTTCCAGGGAAACCGTAATTGCAGTCAATGAGACGGCATATCTCGTTATAGTTATATACAGCAAGGTCTTCTGGTCTGCCGTTTGACATACTTGCAGCGATCTCAGCCATACTTTCAGAAGTAAAAACGTTTTGGCTTGTGAATTCAGTAGTAGTTTCATTTGTAAAGAAGATAGAATTATTGTAGTAAATTCCTCTGTATCCGCTTCCTGAGAAAGTGTTGCAGAGGGTTGAAACAGGAAACCATATATCGGAATCTTCGCCGTAAAGGTCGATATTATAATTTGAAAAATCAATAGTTATAGCATGAGGCTCGCCTAAAATTTCAGTGCCTGTTGTTTCTATAAATACTTTGTTGAGGTCGCTTTCAGAGTTTGCTTCTTCAAGCGGGTATACAAGACCTTCGTATGAATTGGTTGTAAGAGTATCCTTCTCAGTATCAATAATGCCTGTAATTCCGATTATGTTTTCGAGTTTGTATGTGCCGTCTTCATTTTTATCTATTGAGAGACTTTCGCCGTTGTTAAGAGCCTTATAGTATTCTGAAAGGCTTATATAAGGGATGTTTGGTGTTTTAGCGTAGAATCTGCATTCAACATCTGCTGTTTTGTCAGCTGCATAGATGTACTCTTTTATCTTGCCTTCGGTGAAATACTGCTCAGTAGTTTCTACTGTGTCAGCAGCAAAAGCTGACATTGGCAGGGCTGCGAAAGAGCCGGCAGCAAGCAAAGTAGCAGTTATGCCTGCGATAGTTTTTCTGAAGTCCATTTTATCTTCCTCCTAACATTAGTCGGTATAGCTAATTTTAAATACCGATATATTATTCTAACATATACATTGAAGAATGTCAAGTAAAAAATATAAATATTTCATATGAATTTTAAATTGCAAAATTTAAAAAATGATCTGCAAATAAAAGCTCCCCGAAGCGGTTTTACTGTTCCGGGGAGAGAAGTAAATTTACATCTGAGCGTTAAAGAGAGCTGAAAGCTCATAAACAACGTCATCACTGTCAGCGTCTATATAGACAGCTTCATTTATAGAGGAGAGGGATTTGAGAGAATCTATTTCCTCGTTGTAGCCGATAGTATATATCGGTATGCCATAGTGTTCAACGAGGTTTGCAGCATCGCCGTAGTCTGCGCCACGGTTGCACATACCGTCACTGAGCACGAATATCATAGTCTTTGCTTCCGGCATGGTTTCTTTCATTTCGTTTACCATTTTTATTCCGACAACAAGAGCATCGTATGTTGAAGTATTACCTCCGGCACGCATATTTTCAACTGCACCGGCAAAATATGAACGCTGTTCAAGGTCAAACTGTGATATTGGCAGATTTACCTTTACGTCATCGCTGTAGGAGATAAGGCCAACATAGTTATCAGTCTTTATATTCTTGGAAGCTTCAACAAGAG
>DEBW01000201.1:27897-30133 GCA_002348905.1 Ruminococcus flavefaciens
TAATAGGATCACCGTTCATACTTCCTGAAACGTCAGCGATAAAGAGTGCGATAGTAGGAGTACCGGAGTCTTTTTCCTCTTTCCAGAGTCTCTGAGCGCTTATGATATCAGCGCCGCTTATCTTCTTGGTGTTATAATTGAAGTTCTGTTCCTGATTGAAGCCGTTTTCCTTAGCCTTAGCCTGACGGTCGCTGCTCATGGCGAATTCAACGAAAGCATCAAGAGCTTCCTGCTGGTCGGAGTTGAGTTCGCCGACACTGTAAAGCGGATTGCTGTGCTTGTAGCCGAAAGGTATGAACTCGTATGAGCTTTTGAGTACAGGGCTGTTTACGTAAGCCTGATACTCTGTAACGCCAGCCTGAAGAGTACCGCTCTGCATAGCGTTTACCATCTGATCTGTAGTGTAGCAGACGAAAGGTATGCCTTTCTGGAGCTGCTGGAATTTGTTTATAGAATCTGCGCTGAGCATATCGCTGCTGTCGAAATACTGGAGAGAATTTACAAGGAAATTCAGACCTGTAGCAGAGGTGTAAGGGTAGGTGTAGCCCATTTGAAGCTCACCGTCAAGAACAGCATCAATGACAGTTTCAAAAGTTATCGAACCGTATTTGGATTCAACGTTTGATTTTGCAGTGCGTGAGATAGCGATACCGGCAGTATTTGAAACGAGCTGCTCCTCAACAAGAGTAAGGTCAGCGCCGTTCTGCATAGCAAGCTCGCCGAAAAGAGTGTTTGAAGGAGTGTAAGCCTGCGGTATGTAAACGTTGTTGCAGATATAGTCAGAAGAAGCTCCGGAAGGGATACTTCTTATGCTGACAGAAGCGATA
The DNA here is from genome assembly GCA_002348905.1 of Ruminococcus flavefaciens. Classification (GTDB taxonomy): domain Bacteria; phylum Bacillota; class Clostridia; order Oscillospirales; family Ruminococcaceae; genus Ruminococcus; species Ruminococcus flavefaciens_O. Next base: position 28,725 of record DEBW01000201.1, read on the forward strand.
TCGCCGTTTTTAAGGCGTATGTGCTGACTGTTGAAGTCCTCAGCAGTGTCGTTGAGCCAGCCGTTTACACCCTTGCCGGCTTTCTCGGAAGTGGAGAATATCTCGATATCAACATCGCCGTCACCGGTAACGGTGAGAGGATATTTTGTCTCGATATTCGGGAGATTTGCAGCAGCATTGTCAGAGTAATCAACAGTACCCTTGACCTTTTCTGCCTGATGTATCTTTACTTTTTTCAGAAGCTTATCCATAGACTTCTGAGCGTCCTGATCTGACATTTCCTTTATATTGCCATTGCCGCTGCCGTTTTTTCCGCCAAGACCTTTTGGTATAAGTATAGCAACAATTATGAGCAGCATTGTTGCAAGTACGCCTGCTATGGCAATGATAATAGGCACTATGTTGGTATTCTTCTTGTTATTCATTGCATATCACCGCTTTCAAGTTCGTTTCTGTAATCACGTATGGACTTTATGAGAAGATCAAGTGACTGTACCTCTGCTTTTCCCGAATCATCGCCTGTAAGCTGAGAAGCTTCAATAAGCAGGTTGGTATAGTCTGTGAGGATCTTGTCATTACGGACAAGGAGAGTTTTAAGATAACCCTTGTGCATATTCATTTCGGCGTTGTTTGAAGATGACTGCATGATCGCCGCACGTTTCATGAAAAGCACCATATTATTCAGCATTACTGATTCAACATCCTGATCTACGACATCATAAACTCCGCCGCTGTAGCTTATGGTTTTGAGGGTAGCTGATTTTTTCTGAAAAAGCTCCCACTGCTGGATCATTTTTCCGGCTTCAATACGGCATGGAGAGTAGTTCCTGAGGTCTTTCATAACCTCTATGTAGTCCTGAGCTTCAACGAGCGAATCGAAAGTCTGCTCAGTAAGGATGTAGCCGGGCTGAAAGGCAGACCTGCCGGAGCTCATTTGTTTGACAAAGAGCATATTTCCGACAGAAAGAGTTGTCATCAGACCGACGATAGACGCAATAGTCAGCAAAATGGAATCTGTTATACCGGTCGCCGCAAACAGCACGACTCCGGCAGCAGCGACCAGACAGTTAAAAATAATCTGACCGAGATATTTCTTCAATAGACATCACCTCGTTTACGGTCAGGAACTATATGCAGATACATTTTTAATGATGCTGTAGCCATAAAATGTATATTTATATTATATACGATATCGCCAAAAATGTCAACGGATTTTCTAATGGACGTTACGGCAACAGCATTAAACCATAAAGAATTTGGGGTGCAGGGGACTGCGTTCCCTGCCGGATTCCAAAGGCAGCGCCTTTGGTCGCTTTTCTGTTAGTTTTTAAAGAAAAGCGAAATAATCTTCCGTAGAAGCGCTCTGAAAAAGAGGGAAAAACTCTTTAAGATAGAGTTTTTCCCTTGCA
>DEBW01000201.1:30156-34189 GCA_002348905.1 Ruminococcus flavefaciens
AAAGCGTGTGAGTTGATTTGTAAGCAAATCAACGTAAAATTTCTGATTATTTATAATAAAAAGTAACTGTTTTATATAAAATGATCGTTTTAGTCAGACTTAAAGTTAATACGAAGCATTTTCTTTTGGTTTAAGTACAAATTCGCCTGAATCAACTCTGCGGAGTGTTTCACCGTTGTAAACTTCTGTAACTCCATGAGTATTGCTTGTGAAAGAGCCGGCGGAGAAGTAGGGTTTAAGGCTTCTCATGAGGTCGATACTGTAAGGAACGTCAATGGTGCTGAGAGTTTGCCTGTTGTCGGAGTGTCTGAGTTCAAGCACTCCGCCTGTCTCGATATTTTTATCAGTAGCCATAGGATCAAAGGCATAGATGTAGTTGAAATTATCGTAGTTTAAATTTTCAGAGCTGACGTTATCGAATATATCTTTTTCGGTGAAGTGAGAGTATTCCTTGACGGGAAAAGCAGAATTTCCGTTGAAGTATATGGATTCTTTCCACATCTGCCTGCGTGCATCAGAATTGAAAACGTGTTCTTTGTCGTTGAAAGGATCGGTCATGTCATAGAAATATGTCGGGACATTTTCATTATCGTTGTGCCAGTAGATGATATCAGAGCAAAGATACTTGGTTTTTCCGTCAGCTTTGAAATAGCATCCTGAGCTGAATGAAGCAACAGATACCGCATTTCCTTCGCTGTCACACAGATATGCACCATTCTCAGAAACGCTGAAATTTGCGGCAACAGTATCTGTGACCATATCATCATCTGATGCGCTGAATTCAACATTATCGAGGTCTTTATCTGTAAATGTATAGGCTGACTGAGCAGCTGCAATGATATTATCAGCGCAGTATTCGCCGGTATACTCAACAGCATATACCTGAGCCATATCGAAGCCGCCATACTGACCGGCACCGGTCTGCCTGATATAGATACGCACATTTATACCGCTCTTGTTGCTTTTTTCAAAAGGACACGAAAAGAAAGGGGTGATGAGTATGTCGTTTTCGGCGTAGCAGCTGAGAGGAATATCCATAGTACGGTAATCATGCACAGAAGTTTCAGTTTCGATCTCTGTTATGATATTCTGAAAGTTCTTTTTCACAGAGCCGCCAAAGTCGTAGAAAAAACGCTGTACAACTCCTGAACGTGGGATGAACGAAATGCAGAATACTGATACCGCTGCCAATGCGACCAATTTCAGCAGCTTAGGTGTATGGCTTTTGCCGGTAATATTTTCAAGGTCGCTTACCACAAAACCCTCCTCAAAAAAAGGAACATCTTTACTATTGAATACACGCTGGTTTATTTTTTCGATGCAGTCCACCGAATCAGAAAGCTCTTTCATTTTGTTCCTGAGTTCTTTTTCAAACTCAAATTCGTTCTGCTCGTTATTTTTCACTTTTAACACCTGCCTTTTCCTGTAATATTGATATAGCTTTTCTATAACGTGATTTTACCGTGGATTCCGGACATTTCATGATCTTAGCGATCTCTTTGTAAGTGAGTTCACTACAGCATTTCATGACGACTATCTGACGCTGTTTATCCGTGAGATTTTTCAGCATCTGATTTATGAAGATGCTGTTCTCAACTATCTCGTCAGCATCGCCGTAGCCCTGTATAAAGAATTCACGATATTCTCTCTGATGCCGCCGGCGTATTTCCAAAGCGGTATTACGGGCGATCTTATGGATGAATCCCTTTCCGTCGCCCTTTTTCGGATCGAACTTTTTTACCTGAGCAAGCCTTACGAAAGTTTCAGTAACACAGTCCTCCGCAAGCTGATAGTCGGCAGTGATACTGAAAGCTACAGCAAAAACGCTGCTTTTGAAGCGGAGATACAGTTCAGTCATTGCTTCTTTTGAACTGCCGCAATCTATAATAAGCTGGTTTATTTCACCGATAGCAGTACACTCAGGTTCAGGAACTGAAAAAATAAAAATAGAATATCACCTCGCATATTCATTCAGGACAATGCCGGAGATATTTTACGGCATTGTCTATATATAAGTGACTGTAAGGAATAAAAAAGACGAAAAATATTTCATCTTTGTATGAATACACAAAAACATTGAACTTTAATTGTTGCAAACAAACAATAAAGTCCGGACATATTCCGGACTTTATCAGTTTTATCATACTGCTTTGAATATAAATCTTATAAAGTTGTACATAAGCGGTATAACGGTACTGCTGTCATGACCTCCGCCAGGTACGGAGATATAGATATTTTCCGTGCCGTGCTGAGTGAAAAGGTCGCTGTACTGCTTAGGGAAATCGTTTACCATGCCGTCATTTGTTCCGCCTGATATCATGAGCAGATAAGGAGAATAAGGCGGATCAATACGCATATCGTCCTTGCTCATTACGCCGGGATGTGTCATTATCTTGTCCTGTGCAGGGAAAATTCCGGGAGCAGGCGCACCTCCGCCGATATATCCGACTTTATCACAGCATTTTATGCCTATGTAGAGCGATTCTCTTCCGCCCATGGAGAAACCTGCAACAGCAGTATTCTCACGGCCAGTCTTTACAGGGTAATGCGACTCGATATACGGCATAAGGCTGTCCGGAAGGTCTTCAACGAAATTATCATATCCCGGAACATCAGCCTGACCGTTACCTGTCTGTTTGGCATGATTCGGATCAGTGTACTGATTAGTAAATACGATTATCATAGGTACAGCATCGCCGCTCTTGATGAGGTTTGTGGCTATCTCACGTACTCCCATACCATTGACCATAGCATTCTCGTCACCGCCGTAACCGTGGTTGACATAGAAAACAGGGTATTCCTTGCTGCTGTCATATCCCGGTGGAAGCCATACATTCGCACCTTTCTCACGGTTTGCCTTTTTGGAGAAATAAGTTATGTGTTCAAGTGTACCTTCTGCGTTTTTCAGTACAGAAGCAGGAACATTTACAGTTATCTGATCACGTATGCTTTCCATATAGTCTATTGCTGAGGTATCCTTTTCAAATTCTGTTCTCTGACCTATGATATATTCTGCTATCTGAACAGTGTCAGCTACAGTATATTGTCTGTCGCCGTTCACATCAGCAGCTTTTGCAGCAGCACCTGTAAGACCGTCTACGAGACCGCTTCTGAGTAATGGCATATCAAAAGCATCAACAGCACCGTCGCAGTTTACGTCGCCGGGGATTATAATTACAGGCTTTGGACCGTCTATCTGAGTACCGGCTTTGGTGATGATTACTTCATCAATGCTGAAACCGCCGGTGCCGGACTCAGTCTCGACATAGAGGATGAAGTCTGAGCCTTCCGGAAGTTTGTAGTCAGGATTTGCGAGCTGAACGTAATCTCCGGACGATTCTCCGTTGGCTATGTGGTCATAATTTGTCTTACCGGAAGCATCGGTATATTGAAGCGAAAGCATCATATTGCCTGAGCCGTTTGCACATACACTGAAACTGTACTCCTCACCGGATTTGAATGTAACAGAGCTGAGAGCTTTCTGAGCGCCGTGCCACGAACTGCTTCTTCCGGAAACTTTGAGAGCTTTGCTTCCGGCGTAAGCTGTGCCGTTTGCCGATACCTCAGCACCGCCTCTGCCTTCCCAGCCGTCCGTACCTTCTTCAAATGTATCGTAGCAGTAGTATTCGTCAGTATCAATTGCAAAAGTGTCCGCAGGCATTGACTGGATCGCAGAAATTGCCATAGCTCCGGTCATTATGCCGGCTAAAAAGTTCTTTATCCTGCTCATGATCTATTCCTCCTCTGATATTATTTATAAACGAAAATTATTATAAATATTATGATATAACATATTAATAAATTTTTCAACCCATTTTTTGGATGTTCCGGTGGATAAAACAATTACACATTATAATAATCACGCAGAAAATCAGCGTATTCCTGCGGAAACTTGTCAAGTATCATAAGGGCGTAGCGTCTGTGATTTTGCAGATACTTCTGATACATATTCCATTTCGGAAACAAAGACTCGGTACTGCGGAGGACATCTGCCGCAAGCATGATTTTTTGTTTTTGTTTCAGAAGCATATTC
>DEBW01000201.1:34214-42777 GCA_002348905.1 Ruminococcus flavefaciens
TCCCCTTAGTTTTTTTGTATTGCGTTCAGGGATATATCTTTTCTGCTTGGTATCAGGCAGCAGAAAGATTTTGTCGATCACACTGCTGTCGAATATTTCCACGCCGTAATCGTAACTTTTGGCAGTGAACGCTTTGAGCAATTGACGGTGTACCCATATCCCGACAAATTCAAAGGAGGGTATATATACCTTGTATTCATCCCATTCAACACAATGAAGATTGATGCAGTTCTGTGCAAAAAGCTCACCATGTCCGCCGGCAAGATGCGTGAAAGAAATATGTTCAAGTTCAGGGCTGTGAACTGCTGAATCTGCATATTCAGTGTTTTTATATGTTCTTACATAAAGTTCCTTTGTCTGATATTGCAGTGAAAACGGCATCAACCGTAATTTTATTAAATTTACTTCGGTCTTGTCAAAAGTCTGGGATGAGTCGTGGATATAACCATCATAATTCCTTCCGTCAGCATAAACAACTTCCATATTAAGAGGGAAAATTTCTCCTCTTGTGTTATTGGGCAGGATGAATTTATTATATTTGTAAGCGTTGCGGTCAGGAATGATATTGTTTTGTGATGTGTCGGATATATCAATACCGGAGTTCACTTCGATACATTCAGAAAGGTCATATGTGAATTTTCTGCCGGTTTTATCAGAAATAGCTCTTTTTGCGAACCAGACTTTTGCCTTTGGAAATTTTATGTAATTATCGTCAGAAAATTTATTGCCGTATCCGCAGAGCAAAACTCTGTAAATATCAAATTTCGGAGCTTCTTTGAGTATTATAAGCTGATCGTAATAAAGCGGAGTGTACTCAAATGCAGAACCGTTTATCTGACGTTCATATCCGCTGTTACGGAAAGCAAATCCCTTGATACCGCTTCTGCTGAAAGCGTTGTCGCCAATCAAAGCGCATCTTTCAGGAATACTGATATATTCCAGCTTTGGACAGCTTGCAAAAGCACTGCTTCCGATATCTGTTACAGTTACAGGCAGCTGTACATTTTCAAGCATAAGACAGCCAAAAGCAAAGTTGTCAGGTATCTCTGTTATTCCGTCAGCTATCTTTATCGAGCGGACTTTGCTTTGACTGCATAGTGACGGTTTTATTTTTTTGATACATGAAGGTATCTCTAAACTGTCGATATCTGCCCTTGAAAATGCACCTCTGCCCAGTTCGTTTACCGCAGCTTCGTCAATTTCAGACGGGATAATGACATTTCTCTCGCTGCCGGTATAATTAGTAATGCGTAGTTTGCCGTTGGATTTTTTCTTGAAATGCCAGCCGTCAGCTTTAGCCTTCTCAAATGTCAGAGAGATATGCTCAACTGTTACAGGCGGATTATGCGGAACATCTGGTATATAGAAGTCCGCTGCATATACATTTTTTGCAGCTTTCTTTGGGATTTCGGAAGCTTTTTTATTTTCTTTTTTGCTTTTAAAATATGTTTTGGGAATGTTCTGACTGTCTGAAACTATAAGTTCTTCTTTTGGAATCTCAGGTTTTTTCTCGGACTGTATAACTGGTTTGACTTCATTTTGAGACTTTTTTTCGGGAGAAACAGGTTCTTCTGATATTATCTCAAACGTTTTCTCAGGCTCTAAAACAGATTCAAAGTGCTCATTTTGAGAAAATGATGACAGTATTTTTTCGATTATATGTATTATTCCCATACTTCACCTCAGTAATCTATGATTTTGTAATCCTTGTAAAAAAGTCCGCAGTCCTTGATGATATCATCATGCATATGCAGTGTTATAGGATAAAGTACACGGGCAGCACCGTCCTCAAAGCTAAGGTACGGCTCGAAGTTCTTGCTTATCTCATATCCCGGCGGAAACTGGTTCGATACCCAGCCGGGATCACAGGAGTAAACGAATATCCTATCCCGTGCGTAATCAGATGCGATAGAATGTGTCATCATATTCAGCGAAGCTTTTGCCATATTGGTATGAACGTGACGGGCAAGCTTCTGTTTGGTGTTGAATCTTCCTTCAACAGAGCTTACGTTTATGACGAATTTGTTTGAATCTTTGTCATGTGCGAGGCAATGTCTAAGACCGCTTGTCAGCATGAACGGAGCAGTAACGTTTATAAGCTGTACTTCAAGGAGTTCCTGCGGAGATATCTCCTCAGACTTTCTCACCCATGAATTATCGTTTTCGGTCTCGCCGTGGTCAGTTTCCTGTATGCTTGGCATAACAGAAAAGGTGCTGTCAGGGGAGGTTAGAGGGTATAACGAAGAAGATTCGAGCATCAGGTTATTTTCATGAGCAGTAAGAGCTGTATAATAATCATTGGACTTTTTTACCGTCTGAGCAGCGTTATTTATGAGTATGTCGAGTTTTCCGCCGCATAGATAAGTTACTTTTTCTATCAGTTCATGCATACGGTCTATCCTCATGAGGTCGAAGCCTATAACAGCGAGTCGGTCTTTGAAATTCTCAAAATCAGGCTCTTGCATATATTTTTCCATTGCTGAGCGTGGATAGCGTGTTACAGCTATAACGGACGCTCCCTGTCTTAAAAGTCTCAGACATACAGCGTACCCTATTTTTATGCGTCCGCCGGTGACAAGAGCAGTCTTTCCGGTCAGGTCGCAGTAAATACTTCGCATATCGTCGTTTATCTGCTGACACTTCGGACAGATGCCATAGTACTCAATATTGCGCTCACGGCACATCAGACATATTTTCATTTTTTTCAGCTCCTTGACATTAAGGTGATTTCGTATTATAATAATATTGCCGGTAGCTTATTTAAAGCATTTGCTCCTCAGGCAAGGGATGCGGTATTACCGTCCGGCAGGCTCGTATAGTTCAACGTGAGAACCGGCTGTCCCCAAAGCAGTCTTACGACGGTCTGACTCCGTCAACGGGCCTGAAATTGTTGATTCTAAGCATATCTCCGGATATGCTTTTTTAATAATAATTGTCGATATAAACGCCGAAAAACTGTTTATCGCCGGGACCTGAATAATGATTATCATTATACCAGCGTTCGGTATGTATCCTGTATACAAAGTAGTCGCCTATGATATCGACCTGATTTTCACAGCATTTATAAGCCTGACCAAGTTCGGGTTCAACATCGTCAGCTTTTTCGACTGGATAAAATACTGTAAAATTTTCTGAACAGCAGAGTTCATATGCAGGCGTGATAAACTTGTGCGGATCGTCATATTTATCACGTTTATAGCAGTTTTTATCGGAATCTTTTACGGTAACTTCGGCATCTTCGGGGATAGTGTAGTAAAGGTCGCCGTAATGTCCGATCTTCAGTTCGTTGTATTCTTCTGTATGTACATCATCTGCCGGCTTGTAAACACATTTCCATATTTCCTTAACGTGCATCGCATAGTCTGAACCGAAACTTGTTTCAGTTGAGGCTGCATCGCCACGATTTTTTGTGCGTTTGCCGTCAATGAGAGCATCTCTGCTTTCTGCACTTCTGCAAGACATGAGGTATACTGTTGAGTTGTAATTATGTGCAAAATCCTTTATCTCATCAAAGTCGCTGCTGTTTAGTTCTGAATCGACAAGGTAGACTGAAATATCTGGCTGATGTTCGTTGACAAAGCTTTCTATATCCGAACAGTCGATATACTCGTTCAACGTTCCTATACCTGCTTTCAGCCTTATGTCAGGTGAAGGGAGCATTTCTGCAAAGAAAGTTTGCAGGCTTTCTTCTATCTCACTGGACTGGTAATCATCTTTGAAAGTACCGTCAGCTGCAACAAAGACATTGAATTCAGTGTCGCCGGCTTTCATATCGAGACTGTAAGTGCCAGTGTAATTTTTATGCGGAATAATGAAATCAAAGCCTTCCCATTCATAATCAGCAACAGATTTAGTAACTTTTGCCTTGATGCCGTACTTTCTTTTTATGAATTTTTCGGCATTTGTAATTACGCTTCCGGGGACTTTGCCTTTTTTAGTGCTTTCTTTTTGGCGTGCGGTGCAGCTTGCGAAGAGAAGCAGTATTATAAAAGTAATTACAGCTAAAAATACGGCAAATATTTTAAATAAAGTTTTGATAACATCTTTCATGCTAACACCTTCGATCGTTAATAATATAAAACATTATATCATATCAGTCAGCTAAAAGCAAGGCTGATGATAATACAAAAACCAGAGAAATTTGCATATCTCTGGTTTTTGTATTTATAAAATCATGCAGTTTTGAACTGAACATTTATTTCATCGTATACCTGTAACCGTCAAGACGAGTCTCAAATTCAGCAACTGGCAGAGGACAGTCAAAGTAGAAGCCCTGTATGATATTGCATGAATTTTCACGGAGAAGCTCTATCTGTTCTCTTGTTTCTACGCCTTCAGCCACACATTCAAGACCGAGGTCATGAGCAATAGCAACGACGTATTTCAGCATTATGAGCATTTTAACGTCGTACTCCTGACCTGACTCCGGCAGGAAGCTTTTGTCCACTTTGAGTACATTCCAAGGTATATCCTTGATAAGAGTAAGCGAGGAGTATCCAACGCCGAAATCGTCAACAGAGGTCGATATACCTGCTTCCTGCAAACCGGTTATAAGGCGTTTCAGCACGTTGAACTCGACATCGGTAGTGGTTTCGGTAAGTTCAAGTTCTATATACTGGTGCGGAACGTTGTTTCTGTCGATGATATTGATTATATGTTCGAGCAAGTCCATATCCGAGAGGTGACGGCGGGAGAGGTTAACTGAAATTTTTACAACATTTTTTCCCTCATCGAGCCAGCGGTGTATATCACGGCAAGCGTGGTCGAGCATATAGAAATCAAGCTTGCAGATATTCATATTTCTTTCAAGGATAGGGATAAATTCAGCCGGCTTCATAAGTCTGCCGTTTCTTCTCCAGCGGCATAAAGCCTCAGCACCGACAAGCCTGCAATCGCTCATTGAAACTTTAGGCTGATAATAAATGAGAAATTCCTCGTTTTCAAGAGCACCGGCAAGACCGGAAATTACTCTGAGAGCATTTTCATTTTTCTCCATCATGTCGTGGTCGAAGTAAGCGATTGTGTCGGATGAACTGCTTTTTGCAGCCGCTACAGCAACGCTTATTCTGTCCATTACATCGGTATAGGACGTTACCGGAATACTGCCGTCGATTACATAGACTCCGGCAGAAGCGATGATAAGTATGCGTTCACCTGAATTATCATCATATACAACAGCGCTGCCCTTGAGCATATCCACCATTTTTTCAAGATTTTCCTGTTTTACGAGGATAGCGAAGTTGTCTCCGCCTATACGTGCGATATGCTCCTTGTTTTTGAGCATATCGTTAATACTTCCGATGAAGCGCCGCATGACTTTAGTTCCAATCTCTCGTCCGAGCTGAAGGTTTACGGCGGAGAAGCGCTTGAGGTTTATATATATAGCGGCATAGCCTATAATTGCATTTGTATTGATAAGTTCGTTTATGGTACGGAAGAAATATTTGAGGTTATAGATACCCATATCGGGATCATGAAAGGTAAGGTAGTAGTTTGCCTTCATGAGGTTTGTTCTGCCGTTGAAAACGAACAGGACTTTCAGGAGCATATCAAGGCGCTGACGTTCTTCCTCGTCCCAGTCATCCTCACCAGTGATAGGGTATACCCTGTACACGACGGTACTGCCCATACGGGTAACTTTTCTTATTTCGTGGGTATAATCACCGGCAGCATTGGTACACTGATACATTATGTGTCTCTGAGGAGTATCCATTTCTTCTGCAAGGCGTGATTCATAGTAATCGGCAGTTATTTTGCCTATCCTCAGAAAGCGGCAAGGCTCTGTGAGTACGTTCTGACAATGTGAACCGATAGTATCGGGCATTTCTTCCATTTGAACAATAAAGTTCTGTAGTATATTCCTGAATGAATTCCCCAGCATTAAATTCCCCTCCGGAGGCAAAGTATCTGAATTGAAAACATTTCTGCACAAAAAGATACAAATACCTATAATAAAACATGATAATTATAGCATAAAATAATGATAAATTGAAGTATTATCAATAATTTTTGTAGAAATAGACAAACAACCTGTAGCGTGGTATATCATATTATGCTATTATGACGATAACTGAAATGTAATATTTTACCTGTAAGAACCATATTATATTATAGTGCATTGAAAAGAAAGAGAGGTAATCATATGAACATTAATGATATGAGTGCAGAAGCTGAACGCTACAGAGCAGAACTTATGAAGCTGTACGGGAAACGTTCAGAGGATATAAAGCCGGAAGAAACTCCGGAGAAAGAGGAAAAGGATGATACAGCATATTCGCAGTACGCTCATGAAGAAAACAATGACACGCCGGACGATACCAAGGAATACAACAACCGCTACCCAGAACCTGACCTTTCCGGACTTGATACAGATACAGGAACACAGGAGCAGGAACAGTACACAGAGCCGCAGTATGTCTCAGAGGAGAGCATGGGCAGCGGAACTGGCTATATACTCGTTAACGTCAGAGCCGGAGAAGAATCCTCGCCCATAGAAGGCGCATCAGTCAAGGTTACGGCAATAGTTGACGGCAGAAGGTTCATACTTGCAGAAGGGCTTACCAATATTAGCGGCACAACAATTAAATTTGCTGTGCCTGCACCTGATGCAGAACATTCACAAACTCCTGACGGAGAATACCGTCCGTACAGTCTCTATGATATAAGCGTCAGTGCGGCAGGTTTCTTTAATGCCCGCAGCGTAGACGTACCGGTTTTTGACGGGATAACGTCAGTGCAGAATTTCAGCATGATACCAGTACCTGTCATGATGAACAGCGGTGATGAAACGGTGACATACTATAATTAAGGAGTATATTTATGCTTACAGGAACACCATTTATACCGGAAACTATAACTGTGCATTTAGGGACTCCGGATTCAGATGCGCCAAATGTTACTGTGGATTTCCCGTCGTACATAAAGAATGTAGCTTCCAGTGAGATATTCCCTACATGGAATGAAAATGCTCTTAGGGCAAATATTTATGCTATAACGTCATTTGCACTGAACCGTATATATACAGAATGGTACAGGTCGAGAGGTTATGATTTTGATATTACTTCAACTACTCAGTATGACCAGAAATTCATAAACGGCAGGGAATATTTCGAGAATATAAGCTATCTTGTAGACGAACTCTATACGGATTATGTCCGCAGACAAGGCAGTATAGAACCGCTTTTCACTGCGTTCTGCAACGGTACGACTTCTACGTGCAACGGACTTTCACAGTGGGGAACAGTCACTCTTGCTGAAAAAGGATACACTCCCTATGAGATATTGCAGTATTACTACGGAAAGGATATAGATATCGTGAAAAATGCCTCTGTAAAAACAGCACAGCCGTCATATCCCGGAATACCGCTTGAATTTGGTTCTGTAGGAAATGATGTCCGCTCACTGCAAATATACCTCAACCGCATATCAAGGAATTATCCGGCAATACCAAAGATACCGGCAGCGGACGGTATATTCGATGCTGCTACGGAGCAGGCTGTCAGGACTTTCCAGCAAGTGTTCGGACTTGAAATGTCAGGAGTTGTAGAGGAAGCTACATGGTACAGGATAACAAATATCTATACAAGCGTGAAGCGTATAGCAGAACTTGATTCTGAAGGAGTGCGCCTTGAAGAAGTAACACCGGCGTTCAACGAGGACTTGAAGATAGGTATGCAGAGCGATGAAGTGCGTATGCTGCAATACTACCTTGCGGTAATAGGTGCATATTATGAGGCAGTACAGCCGGTTATCGTGACCGGATATTTCGGAGAACTCACAGAGAAATCAGTCAAATCGTTCCAGCGTGTTTTCGGACTTCCACAGACAGGAGAAGTTGACCGTGCAACACGAAACGACCTCTACAGAGCATACAAAGGCATAGCAGAAGCTGTAAAGCCGGATTATACCGCTGTTGCACTATATCCCGGAACGGTTCTCAGAGAAGGAGATACCAGTGCTTCGGTAAAGATAATACAGGAGTACCTTACATTCATACACCAGACTTATCCAAATATTCCGGAGGTCAATAATACCGGCTATTTCGGACCTGTAACAAGGCAGGCTGTAACAGCTTTTCAGAAGCAGTTCGGCATAAATCCGACCGGTATTGTCGGAGCTGTAACATGGGATTCTATAGCCGGAGTGTATTCCGACCTGAAATACGGCTTTGACAAGCGCCCATATCAGGAGCCGGGCTATACGATACAGTAAACGAGCAAAGGAGAGATACACAATGGCTTATACAGCAGCTCAGCGCAAACAGCATATATACGAATTACAGACATATCTTCACGCTATCGCCCTTATGGACAGCAGCATACCGCTTGTAATACCTGACGGCTTTTACGGCAATGAAACTGTCCTTGCCGTAAAAGCTTTTCAGAGAAAATATGGTCTGCCCGATACGGGAAATACCGACAGTGCAACATGGAATAAGATAGTCAGCGTTTACCGCAGTTATCAGCACAGTATCCCTGAACCATATGCCGTATTCCCGTCAGAGAAATATGTTTGCAGCAAAGGAGACAAGGGACAGGTGGTCTATGTTATACAGTCCATGCTC
>DEBW01000201.1:42785-44141 GCA_002348905.1 Ruminococcus flavefaciens
GTGAAAGATATCGGCAAGCGCTATGATAACGCTCCTGACGTTGATGTGTGCGGAGCATACAACGATTCGACCGCCGAAGCAGTATCACGTTTTCAGCGCTGGTGCGGACTTCCGCAGACCGGTAAGGTGGACAGCGGTACATGGAATATGCTTGTAAGATGCTGCGAGATGCAGGGATGATATTTTGACTGAAAGCGCCTGTAAGATCAACTGGTTTATAGGCGCTTTTTGCCTGTAAAATATTAAATATTTGTGAAATGCTTGCAAAATTATCGGCGGTGTAGTATAATTGTATGCAGATATTGTTTCATGTCACTTATTGAAGTGTATAGAGAAAACAGGAGAATAACATGAAAAATAAAAAGGTAATCATTTCAGCAGCAGCGGCAGTTACAGCACTTACTATGGCTGGTACAACTGCTTTTGCTGCAAAAAAATATACAGCCCAAGACCTGTTTGATCTGGGCGATCATCTTGTCGGAAAGGCTGATGTCAGCGGCGAAGATGTGAACGGTGATAATGTAGTTGATGTTTTCGACCTGGTTGAAATGCGTAAGTCATTCGACCATACAGGAGTATTCAAAGAGCAGACTTTTTCTGCAACTGAGGAGAATGTCAAGTACAACGGACGCAATTACTGCGACGAAAAAGGCGTAACATGGCTTCCTATGAGCGGTTCTGCCATTGAGTTCACCGTAAATGCACGTTCAGCAGAAATACAGATACTCGGCGATAAAGGTATCGAGAACGAAAAAAACTGCCTGCCGAGATATGCGGTAGTTGTGGACGGTGAAGTTATACTCGATGAGCTTCTTACAGAAAAAGAAAAGACCGTAAAACTCTTTTCGGGTACTGAACCTCGTATCGCACACGTAAAAGTCGTACATCTTACGGAATCTACATACGGCGCTGTCGGAGTGGGCAGCATAAAGGCAGATACAGACGTTCCTGTACCTGTCGCTCCTGAGCAGAAAAAGAAAATATCAATTGAATTTATCGGAGATTCCATTACCTGCGCTTACGGAGTGGAAGGCAAGGATCAGTATGAGAATTTCAAGACTTCAACAGAGAATTTCATGAAGTCATATGCTTATCTTACTGCTGAGAAGCTCGATGCAGATTACAGCGCAGTAAGCTACAGCGGCTACGGCATAGTGTCAGGATATACATCATCCGGAGCAAAAAACACAGAATCACTTCTGCCTGATTACTACGATATCATAGGAAAATACTACGACTATGACAAGGAGTGGGAACACTCAGAGCATAAATATGATGTTATCGTTGTAAATCTTGGTACTAACGATGCGACTTATGTAAACGCTGACTTCGATAACCGTTCAGAAGAGTTTACAG
>DEBW01000201.1:44257-45789 GCA_002348905.1 Ruminococcus flavefaciens
TGTACTGAGCTTTATCCATGTATAGAAACTGCTGTACAGAACTATAAAAAAGAGTTCGTGACCAACCGTATAATGTGCTATAAGTCGTATACGCATACTATGGATGACGGCATGGGCTCAGACTGGCATCCGAATGAAAATACCCAGCAGAACAGCGCATATGTCCTTGCAGATAAGATATGTCAGATTCTCGGACTTGAATCTGACCAGCTCGGAGTTGATATGGCTGCTGATGTGAAGTATTCAGTGAAAAAAGGCAGCGGAGTAAATCTCTCAGACTACTATTCAGAATGGGACAACTCATATCATATAACTACTGTTACAGGCGGAAAGTCAGAGGAGGATATTCAGCTCAAAGCCGGTACTATGAAGCTGAAAAAGAACGGAAAGTACCACTTGAAATTCAAACTCAGTGCAGATGCCGGAACTGAAATAACTTTCAGACTGTCGGACAAGCTTACAGGAAAAGTGTACCATGAAGATACTCTCAAAGGTACGGGTGACTATTCTTCATATGAAGCAACGGTAAATATTTCCGATGATTCAGAATGTGAGCTTGTGATACTTGCCGGAGGAAAAGACAACAGCCGTGTGTCTCTCAGCAGTATAAAATGTGTGAGAACAGGCTGACGGAAAGGAAGTAAAAATGGAACAGAGAAACAGACTTCTTTCAATAATATGTGTTATACTTGCGGCAGCCTGTGTAGTGCTTGCCGGAAAGAGCTGTACTGAAGATGCACAGAAGGCGAACAGCAATAAGCAGAAGCAAGTGAATAACGGCTATAACATAATAACGCAGAATGTAAATTCTTTAGTGGAAGCGACTACTACATTTCAGGGTACTACGTCAATAGACGTTCTCGGAAATGTTATATACGAAACAGTTACTCAGGCTGTTGTGGTCACTGATACAAATGATACTGAGGTGCTTATTACATCTGAAGCTACGACATCATATGATGTTTTAGGCAACCTTGTAACAGAACCGCCGTCTGATACAGTAACTACAGTTGCAGATGACTCTATGCAGAACAGTGGAAGTACAACACCGCCCGGATTCGGCGGATTTGACCATGATGAAAACGGCAGCAGTTCGTCTGTTACTACAGATGACGGGGAAGAAGCAACTCTTCCAGCCGATTTTAAAATAATAATAAGATAATGGAGGATGACTATATGGTTATCATCGAAATGGAAAACGGAAAGAAGATCAAGATAGAGCTTTATCCTGATATCGCACCTATCTCATGTGAGAACTTTGAGAAGCTTGTAAAGCAGGGATTCTATGACGGCCTTACATTCCACAGAGTAATATCCGGCTTTATGATACAGGGCGGCTGTCCTAACGGTACAGGCACAGGCGGTCCTGGCTGGCACATCAAGGGCGAATTTGCAGCAAACGGCGTAAAGAACGACCTCAAGCACACAAGAGGAGTTCTTTCAATGGCTCGTGCTCAGGATCCGGATTCAGCAGGTTCACAGTTCTTCATCATGCACGAAGATGCTCCGCATCTTGACGGTCAGTACGCTGC
>DEBW01000074.1:0-9862 GCA_002348905.1 Ruminococcus flavefaciens
GTAAACGGAAGCGGTAAACATAACAACTGGTCTATTTCTACAAACACTGGAAAGAACCTTCTTGATCCAGGTGCAACACCAGATCAGAATGCACAGTTCCTCCTCTTCCTCTGTGCAATCATTAAGGGTGTTGATGAGTATCAGGATCTTCTCCGTATCTCTGTAGCATCGGCTGGTAACGACCACCGTCTTGGAGCTAACGAGGCGCCTCCAGCAATCATCTCTATCTTCCTTGGTGATGAACTTTCTGCAATTCTCGACAGCATCGAAAAAGGCGTTCCTTACGGAAAACACGAAAAAGAAAAAATGCAGATTGGTGTTACTGTACTTCCTGATTTCAACAAGGATACAACAGACCGTAACCGTACATCACCATTTGCATTCACAGGAAACAAGTTCGAGTTCCGTATGCTTGGTTCTTCCAACAGTATCTCCTGTGCAAACATTCACCTCAATGCCGCTGTAGCTGAGGTTCTCAGACAGTTCGCTGATGAACTTGAAAAGGCTGACGATTTCAACGCAGCACTCCATGAGCTTATCAAGCGTACTATCAAGGAACACAAGCGCATCATCTTCAACGGTAACGGCTACGATGACAAGTGGGTTGCTGAAGCTGAAAAGCGTGGACTTTCCAACCTCAGAACAACTGCTGACTGTATGCCTAAGATTTGTGACAAGAAGAACGTTGAGATGCTTACTTCTCACGGAATCTTCACAGAGGCAGAGATTTATTCAAGATGTGATATCATGCTTGAAAACTACGTAAAGTCAGTTAACATCGAAGCTGCTACTATGATTGATATGGCTCGCAAGGAAATAATCCCTGCTGTTGCTAAGTTTGCTGCTGATACAGCATCTGCAGTTGCAGTAAAGAAGAGCGTTTCAGAAGCTGCCTGCAAGTATGAGACTCGTCTTGTTACTGAACTTTCCAAGCTTATTGACGAAATGGATGCAGCTACAACAGAGCTTGAAGGTACTGTTGCAAAGCTTAAAACCATTGACGAGATCAAGGCACAGTCTGAATATGTCCGTGATGCTATGATACCTGCAATGGATAAGCTTCGTGCTGCTGCTGACAAGGCTGAAACAATGACATCTGAGGAGTATTACCCATTCCCTGCATATGACAAGCTCCTCTTTGGTGTATGATCGGAGATAATATTTATGAAATTTACTAAGATGCAAGGCTGCGGCAACGATTACGTCTATGTAAATTGCTTTCAGGAGAACGTGAGTTCTCCTGAAAGTGTTGCTAAAGCTATTAGCGACCGTCACTTTGGTATAGGTTCTGACGGTCTTGTTCTGATTTGTCCAAGCGATAAGGCAGACTGTCGTATGCGTATGTTCAATCCGGACGGCAGCGAGTCTGAAATGTGTGGCAATGCGGTACGCTGCGTTGCAAAGTATGTCTATGACAGAGGTATTGCTCATAAAAAAACTATAACTGTCGATACTCTTGCAGGTATCAAGATAATTGAAGTTCACACAGATGAAAATGACATTGCCCGTACTCTTACTGTTGATATGGGCGCACCAGTCACTGAAGCGGCAGAAGTACCGGTAATTGCAGATAGCTCACCGGTAAAAGACCTTGTTCTTTCTGCATATGATTCAGACTTTACGTTTACCTGTGTTTCTATGGGAAATCCTCATGCCGTGACTTTTATAACAGAGGATGTTGAAGAATTTGATGTCGAGCGTTTCGGAAAAGTGTTCGAGACAGACAGTCACTTTCCACGTAAAGCAAATATAGAATTTGCAAATGTTATTTCCCCTACCCACTTGAAGATGCGTGTATGGGAGAGAGGTACAGGCGAAACTCTCGCCTGCGGTACAGGTACTTGTGCTACGGTTACAGCAGCCTGTATAAACGGTTTAAGCCCTCATGAGCCAGTTAGAGTTGAACTGCTCGGAGGAGAGCTTACCATAGAGTGGAAAGAATCTGACGGACATATCTACATGACTGGTCCGGCAGAATTTGTGTTTGACGGCGAATATAATTTATAATATTACGAACTTTTACAATGAGGTGGAGAAAATGGCAAAGTTCAACGAGAATTTTTTAAATTTAAAGGAAAGTTACCTTTTTAGTGAGGTAGCTAAAAGAGTAAGCGTATTTCAGCAGAAATATCCTGAAAGATCTGTGATACGTCTTGGTATAGGAGATGTAACACTTCCGCTTGGCAGTACAGTCATCAAAAGTCTGCACAGTGCTGTTGACGAAATGGGAAGTGCTGATACATTCAGAGGTTACGGTCCTGAACAGGGATACGATTTCCTAAGAAATGCTATAAAGGAATATTACAAGTCTTTTGGCGTAGAGCTTGATGCTGACGAGATATTTGTATCAGACGGTGCAAAGTCTGATACAGGTAATATCACAGATCTTTTCTCAAAGGATAATATCGTTATGATACCTGATCCGGTATATCCTGTATATGTTGATACAAATACTATGAACGGACGAAAGATAGTTTATATCAACGGTACAGCTGAAAATGATTTTCTGCCGATGCCTGACAGAAGCGTTCATGCAGATATCATATATATCTGCTCCCCTAATAATCCTACCGGAGCTTGCTATAGCAAGGCTCAGCTTGAAGAATGGGTAGCATATGCTCTCGAAAATGATGCAGTAATACTCTTTGATTCAGCATATGAGAGTTTCGTTTCTGACGATGATCTGCCGCATACTATCTACTCTGTAAAAGGTGCTGAAAAATGTGCAGTTGAATTTTGCTCACTTTCAAAAACTGCCGGATTTACCGGTACACGATGCGGTTACACCATAGTACCTAAGGGTATAAAGTCTGTATCTTATGACGGAAAAGAAATGAGTCTTAACAAGATGTGGAACAGAAGACAGACTACAAAATTCAACGGTGTACCTTACATTGTTCAAAGAGCTGCCGCAGCTGTATTCAGCGAAGAAGGCAGACTTGAAACAAAGCGTATGACAGCTCATTATATGGAAAATGCACGTATCATTTCTGAGACTATGGAACAGCTTGGAGTATGGTTCTGCGGAGGAATCAACTCGCCTTACATCTGGTTTGAGTGTCCGTTTGGCATGAACAGCTGGGATTTCTTCGACTTTATGCTTGAAAAGACCGGCGTTGTCGGAACTCCGGGCGCAGGATTTGGCAAAAACGGAGATAATTACTTCAGACTTACTGCATTTAACAATAAGGAAAATACCGAAGAAGCTATGCGTCGTTTCCGCACACTTTTTGAATAATAAAACTGCCGCAGCAGAGAATGGAAAATTCTGCTGCGGCTTATTTTTATATTATTTTTATTTCTTTTTTTAATTCTATCGAATAGAGCTCAAGTCCGATAACGGGTTTGTCTGATGTGAGTTCAAGAGCCGATTTATATATCATAAGCTGCATAGTATATCTCTCTTTTAAAGCTTCTTCTGACATACCTCTGTCAGACTTATAGTCAACTATTACCAAACCATCATCGGTTTCGTAAACAAGGTCAATGATACCCTTTATCATACCGTCAGACTTGCGTATACGCTCAAAGTTTTCCTCTTTTATATCAAGCTGGGCAGCGGCTATCATGAATTTTTTCTCTCGCTGATAGCTTTTAGCGGCTGTAACTCTTTTAAAGAGGTCACTGGTGAAAAATGCTCGTATCTTATTTGTACTGATAGTATCAGCTTGTACCTTTGTAAGATGACCAAGTTCTGTAAGACGCTGTATCTCAGCTTCCGGATCTCTGATAGCTTTATCAAAGTCGCAGAACTGGAAAAACGTGTGTATAGCCGTACCTCTTTCCGCACCTGTGAGCTTCTTTATACCGCTTATGAAACGTGGTCTTGCAAGTTTGAGGTCAAATTCCTCGTCATCACGGAATTTTCTTGTTATCTGCGTTACGCTCAGTTTTGAAGAAACATCTGTCAGAGAATTATCATACGGCATATTTATCATTGCTTTTATACGTTCAACCAGTTCGTTATCCGGAGTTGCTTCTTTGCTTTCAGGCATATCAAAAACTGTAACATCTCCGGCATCTGATAAATTAAAGGTGAAAAGCTCTTCTTCGTTGTCATTAGCCGGAAATCCGAATGGTTCAGAAGGTATTTCAAGTTTTTCAGCTATTTCCGGAAATTTATTGTTCATCATAAGACTGAGCCATATCCAGTCTGAGAAGCATTTTGCTTCGGAAACAAGTTCACTTATGTCGCTGTTGTTTATTATACAGCTGTCAGCGAGTTTACGTACTCGGTCAAGTGATTTTTCTCCACAGTTCAGATTTATAAAAAGCTGCTGTTTGGCTCTTGTCATTCCGACGTAAAGAAGGCGCATTTCTTCACTTCTTGAATCTCTCATGCCGTCCTTGTGTAGCATTTTCTGCTGAAATGTCTTGTAACGACGCATGAGTTTTTTATCATAGAGAACGAAACCTATCCTGCCGTCATCGCTGCACATTACCGAATTTGAATCAAACTTGAATTCTACTGACGTTTCAGCTATGAATACAAACGGGTATTCAAGTCCTTTTGACTTGTGCAGAGTTTGTACTGTTACATAGTTTCCTGATGATGCTGAAACTTTCCCCTGTTCGTAGTCGCCGTTTTCGAGTATGCGGTCAATGTGACGGATAAAGCCGGTAAGACCTCCGCTTCCTTCAGCAGCGGCAGATTCTTCATAATTGATCGCATATTGTATAAGAGCACGAAGATTTGCTCTTTTTTTCTCACCATCATTTCTAAGCTGCATAACAGAAATAAAGTCTGTAGTATCGTATATTGATGAAATAAGTTCGCCTATGGTCATGGTTACAGAGTCCAGACGAAAAATATCAAGTGAATCAAGAAAATTCTTACAGCGCAGTGAAAGTGATACGTCTATGCTTTCTTCTCCCTCAGCAGCAGCTCTTACAAGCGGAAAAAGAGGTTTCTCACAGTCTATTGCCTTTATATGTGCAAGGTCATCGACACTGAACATATACATAGGTGATACCATTACCGCTGCAAGCGGGATATCCTGCAAAGGATTGGCGATTATTCTGAGAAGGTCGATAAGTACAGCTATTTCAGGAGATTTCAGATATCCCTTTTCGTCACTTCCTTTTGCAGCTATTCCATAGCGTTCAAGAGCGTTGACATAGGCTTTTGTGAATCGGTTGTTACGTACAAGTATACAGAAATCGTGTGGCGTACATGGACGGCTGCCTTCTTTTTCAGTGACTTCAATGCCGTCTTGTATCATTTTAGCGATTTTTCCGGCAGTTATTTCCGCTTCAACGCTTTCTGTAACTTCTTCTGTATCATCATCGTCAATAGGATCGCTGTTTATAAAGTTTATCTGTGTCAGGCGGCTTTTGGCGTTTTCCGGAGTATATTCCTCAGCGCCGAAATATAACTTTTCATCGTCACTGTAGTTGATATCTCCACAGTTCTCGCTCATTATCTCAGTGAATACAAAATTAGCAAAATCTATTACCTGTGGAGAACTACGGAAGTTTTTGTTCAGCAGTATATACCTGTTTTTTGAATCACTTTCGTAAGGATCAGAACTTTTCATAACTGATATGAAATTGCGTGGGTTTGCAAGTCTGAATCGGTATATCGACTGTTTTACGTCACCAACAAGGAAAGCATTATCGCCGTACATTGTACTGCCTTTTTCATTGAGCTTAAAGTTTTTGGTTAGCAGTTTGAATATAAGGTCTTCTTTGTTGTTTGAATCCTGATACTCGTCTATCATTATGATGTCGTAGTATTCGGCAGTCTGACGTGCTATTTCAGACTGGATTATCCGACCGTTCTCATCAAAGGCAGCAAGCATTTCAAGTACAAGTCTTTCGCCGTCATCAAAACTTATAGCATTTCGGCTGCATTTTTTCTCCCATACGATATCCTGAAACTTTTTCACCATAGATGTGAGCACTTCTGCAACTTTTCCTGACTCTTCAAAGTCACTTTTTGCTGCTGCAAGTTGGTCTACGGAGGCTTTAAGTATATCTTTCATAAGATTTCGTTTTAACTTGAATATCTCACGTAGTGCTTTATTGTACGGATACTTGGCACTAACAACGACGAGTTTATCAAATTTGGTGATATAACTTATTTCCTCATCTGTAGGGTATCTTTTATCTTCTGCAAGCTTACGCAGAGCAAAAGCTTTTTCACTGTCTATCTGTGCCTGTAAGTACGCCTTTTCAACTGCTTCAATACCACGCTCAGAGAATATATCCGGCAGCATTTTTATGTTTTCTTCAGCATATTTTACAGCTCGGTCGGCATCTTTTATCATTCCGTCAAAGAATCTTTTATAGTAAACTGATTCCTCAAAAGGCTTATTATATTCAGCCACTGCCGTTTCAAGCCATTTATCGCTCATAGCAACCGAGGAAAGAAATGTGTTTGTATCATTTATTACACGTATCAGAGGTGTCTGATTTTTGAGACAGAATTTATCATAGAGAAAAGAGATGGTTTCGTAATCATTTTTAGTGTACCAGTCAAAAAGTTCTTCCATTGCCTGAGACTTTATAACTGTATCATCAGTATCATCAAGTATGCTGAATCCTGATGTTATTCCCTGATCTGTGATATTATCACGAAGAAGGTCAAAACAGAATGAATTTATGGTCGAGATCCTTGCGTTCTGTAATAATGTCTGCTGCTTGAGCAAATAAACATCCTCAGGGTGTTCATTTATAAGCAGGCGCAATTTATTGTCAAGACGTTTTTTTAGTTCCGCAGCTGCATCATTAGTGAATGTTACTACGATTATCCTGTCTGCTCTTACTCCGGAAGACGGATCAGAAAGCAGCTTTACAAGACGCTCTGTAAGAACGGCAGTCTTTCCGCTTCCTGCTGCTGCTGATACGATTATTGATGAATCACGGGCATCTATAGCATTCTGCTGCTGTTGTGTCCAAGCCATTGTTATTCTCCTTCCTTATTGTCCTTACCGAGTATTTTTAAAGCTTCTTCTATCTTTGATGCATCGGGAACACGGAAAATGGTTCCTTCCGGATTACCGCAAATATCGCTGTATCTACAATAACTGCAAGGCTTTTTCTTATCAATGACCATAGGTATAGCTTCGATATTTCCGGAAAGCATATCCTCTGCCGCATCTATAAGACAAGCGTATATATTATCACGCAGAAGATGCATATTTCCCATTGGCATGACTGATGACCTTTTATCAAAAACATTGCTTTTTGTGAGCTTTGCAGGGATGTATCTGCCTTCGATGTCATGTTCCATAGCTTTTACAACATTTATATTATCTATGATAAGTCCCTGTGTTTTCAGTTTGGAATCAACTGTGGACTGGTTGAATGTAGGTTCTTTTGCATCATCTGCGTTAAGTTCTCCTATCTGTATCGGAGTATAAAGAACTCCAGCCGGTTCGCATTTCTCAAATTTAGCTCCTTTTTCAGTAGCTGCAAACAGGTACAGAAGCATTTGCAGATTCTTTCCGCTTGCGAGAGTCATTGCATCTATTTTCTTTTCGCTGCTCTTGTAGTCGATTATACGCAGATATTTCTTTCCGTCTATCTCACAGGTGTCAATTCGGTCGACAGTTCCACTGAATTCAAGTTCTTCTCCATCAGCAAAATGTAGTTTTAGAGCATTTCTGTCTTTCAGAGGATATTCAAACCTTACAGGTGTGAAATCACACTTCATAAGTCCCTGCTGAGTATGAACGAACACTTCTGTAAGACGTTCTGTCAGCTTATTGAACATAAGTTCAAAACGAGGAGTTTTAGCAAAATCTCCGGCAAGCTTGTCCTGCTTGTACTTTTCAGCCTCAGAACGTATGGCACTTGTAAGCTGTTCAAGATCGAGCTTTATAAAATCTGCTTTACTTCTTGTAGCAAGCAGCGAGCGGAAGCAATTATGAGTTATATCGCCCGAAATTCGATTGTCAAGTTCTATTTTTTCGGGCATCTTAAGCCTCAGGAATGAATTGCAGAAATGCATGAAATGACAACTGTTATATTCTTCAAGAGCAGTAGGGGATATTTTCAGAGGTTCAAAGCTTTTCAGTCTGCGGATAATATCAGGACTTACAGTATGCTCAGTTTTTTCACCTGAACGGGTAAGGACTGATACTACCCTGTTGCTGTACACTGGATCAGAAAGTAAAACTTCTCCGATAGAGGCAATTTCTTTTGAATTATCAGCTCTGTTCTGCATATAGTGGTAGTATGCTGCGTGATATGTTACGGCATAAAAATCCGGAGTGAGCTGTTTTTCAGTTATAAGCATATTTCCACTGAACATAGACTTTATCTGGTCAACTATCTGAGCCGGATACTTGACCTGTCCTGAAAGGTCTGAAAGCGGATAAGTAAGATACAGCTTATCTGAGGCTGTAGTAAGAGATTTGTATACAATAAGCCTTTCAGAAGCTATGAGGTCGGAAAGAGGACGGGCTATCTCTATCCCATTTGACGAGAGACGTTGCTTATCGCCTTCTGAAAAGAGTCCGTGGAGACTTATCTGATTCGGGAAATCGCCCTCAGTTGAGCCAGCCGCAAAGATTATTCGTGGAGAATTCAGTCTTGCGGTACGTGATGAAGCTGCTATCACAGAATCCACAGTCTGCGGCGGAACTGAATACGTTATCATGCCAAGCATTGAGCGTATGATACTTGAAAGTTCACTGAAAGTTGTTTCATTATCTCCTATAGTTGATACAACACTGTCAAGTATCTCCATAAGGCAGCTCCAAAGTCTTTTAAGTTCGGCAGCTTCATAGTCACGGTCGCTTCGGATAAGCCTTCCCATAAGTTGAGCCAGTGTACGTTCAGCATCACAGTTTTGCAGATACTCATAAATATACTGGCACATATCCTTTGCTGTTTTTTTGCCTGAAAGTTTCTTTTTCAGTTTCACAAGCGGTGTTATGACTTCATCACGCATATTCTCCAGTTCTTCGAGCATATCATCGCCTGCTGTAAATGGAGAGAGCCATATATCGCCGTCAATTCCCCACTTATAGCAGTAATTTTCAAGCAAAGATACACTTTCAAGACTTACATCAAGCAATCCACATTTCAAAAGGCGGAATATCTGTTCGCTACGTAAATGTTTTGAAGAAAGCAAGTCGATCAGTGATATAAAGAAAGTCATTACGGCGGTATGATTTACTGAACGCTCAGAACTGAGGAAAAATGGAATCTCATACCTTGAAAAGGCTGCTTTGAGCACATCTGAATAGCGGGTGATATCATTTGAAATTACAGCAATGTCCCTGTAGCGCAAAGTTTTGTCTGATGCTATAAGATGCTTTATCTCAGCACATATGTATTCTATTTCGCTGTACATATCCCTTGCTTCAAAAATCCTTATATTTTCCGGTACAGGAGCTTTTTCAGGTTCAGGACGCTTATTTCTCATAATATTGCTGCTGAGATATTCAAGGTCAGGAAAATTAAATCTATAGCATTTACTGCATTTTGTGACTTTTATATCTTCATTCAGTTCACGGCATATACTTGCGAGCCTTCGGTAAGTATTGTTAACAGTTTCAAACAGCGTAAATTCACCGGCTGAAACGTCATCAGTTCTTAAAGTGATAACTACATTTTCAGCAGATGATATGATAACTTTGAGCATTTCTATCTGGTCGCCGTTAAAGCTCTCAAATTCATCAAGACATACACATTTCCCTTTGAAATACTGTTCTTTATTTGCGATATGGGCTGCAAAAATAATGTTTTCAAAATTATCGCGGAAACCGTACTCAGACATAAGTCTGTCGTACTCAAAAAAGATAGACGCTATATCTCTTGTCTTGTCACCGAGTTTGTTGTCAAGAAGTCCGGATAAAACAGAGCCGGGAACGGTAACGGGATAGAATTCCTCGGTTCCGCATTCCCTGAA
>DEBW01000074.1:9922-14639 GCA_002348905.1 Ruminococcus flavefaciens
AGCTTGATATATCAATATCATTCTTGCCATTTCATTTGCATATTCTCCCTTACGGTCGGGGTCACCGTAAAGCTGGAAAAGCTGGCGGGCAAGGCTGCTGAAACTCAGAGAAAGTATTTCATTAAAGCTTTTTGCGCCAAGATAGTTATAAAGGTTTTTATCAAATTCCTGTGAATACTGCTCAGGAACAAGTATACACTGTTCTTTTCCGGCATCAGAAAAAGCTTTGATGCGTCTGAACATTTCAGTAGTTTTTCCTGTTCCGGAAGCTCCTATAATAAATTCTATCATAAATATCTCCTGTAAAAAATATGCACACCGTTAAAGGCGTGCATATCATTTGAATTAAAATCCGTTAAGTCCTTTCATACTCATAGTTGAAGGATATCCTTTGTATGAATAATCAACTGATACAATGCCCGGAACTCCTGGAACTCGTTCTGAATCGTACTGCCATACTCCGAAATAATGCTTTATCTCAGGCTTGCAGGTTTGATTGATAAGGCATATATCGTATATTTCTGGAAGGTTCTCATTGACATTGTTGAGGAAGAAATTTTCTGAACCTCTTACTGCTAAGTAATAATTCTTATTCTTGAAATAAGACATAAATGCATTTATAAGCTCTGTTACCTGTGCTTTTGAAAGTCCCGGATCCGAAAATGCCGGATCGGTCATATCAAGGTACACAGGATATTCAAGTATTTCATCCTTGATGATATTGTAAAAAGCTTCCGCTTCCTTTTTGATACCTTCTACGCTTGTCGATTTTGCCTGCCAGTAAGCGCCACGGTAAATACCAGCTTTATTTGCAGCTTTCAGATTAGCCTTGAACATCGTATCGGGCTTTGTAAGGTCATCGCCTGAACCGGCTCGCATTATAGCGAAAGCATAACCGGAATCTTTGATTTTTTGCCATTCAATGATTCCGCTCTCCGATGAAACATCTATACCTTTTTCCTTAGGTGCATCGACATTTACAGGACATTTTGCTTCTTGTTTTGATTTAGGCTCAATAATTTTTGAATAATCTATATAACCGTAGTTAAGATCAACAGGCCACGAAATACCGTCTATCCAGCCTTTGTCAGTATACTGCCATACTCCGAAATTACCGGAGAAGCTGTAGACTGCTGTGTTATATTCAGCTACCCAAAGTTCATATTTGCTTCTTACGTGTTCATATATCTTGGCATCCATAAAGCTGCCGCTTGCATATATGCCGGCACGATATCCCTGTTCTTCAACATACGAACAGAACGAATCGACTATCTGTGATACATATGCCGTGGAGTAATACCAAAGGTCTTCAAGCTCAATGTCAAAGTATATCGGATAATTGAAATCAAAGTCCTTTATAGTATCAATGCAGACCTGAGCTTCAAGTCTCGCATCCTCAGGATCCATAGCGTAGCTGAACCAGTATACTCCGGTATTAACTCCGGCAGCAGGCGCATTCTGTGCGTTCTGCCTGAATTTTTTATCGTACTGCTCAGCACGGTCGCCGTATCCGGCACGGATTATAGCGAAATCTATACCGCTCGCCTTGACTTTTTTCCAGTCGATATCTACCTGAAACTCTGACACATCAATACCTCTGATATATCCGCCGTTCAGTGAACCTGACGGTTTGGTTGTAGAGGTGGTCGATATTTCCGTTTTTTCGGCGGTAGTATCGGTAGTTGTCTGCGGATATGTAGTAACATCGGAAGTTGTTGTTGTAACTTTTGCTGTAGTAGTTACTGTCGCCGAAGTGGTTTTGCTTGTTGATGCGGAAGTTGTTTTTGAAGTTACAACAGCTTGTGCAGTTGTAGTTTCCGTTGTTATTCCGTTATAGGCGTTATATATGTCAAATACTTTGAAAGGTTCTTCAACAGAAGCTTCTTTACATTCTGTCTCATTTGTGCTATCATATACTACAGAGGTATTTCCGGAAGCTGCGAAGGTATTGACCGGTACAGCCGACAAACCGGAGATACAGGCAAGTGTACATGAAAGCAGGGCGGATAAGAATTTTTTTCCTTGACCCATGACACGTAAGCCTCCTTTGCCTTATAGGATCAGCAGTCTGCAAGTTTTCCCTTTCTTGCAAACTAACATACATTATATCATTTTTGTTATGTTTTTTCAACCCTTTTGAAGCAATTCAGCTTTCTAAAGGTTAAACATTGTAGAAATAAGACTAAACAAGCTCTGCACTTTTGTGCAAATTTTACTCTGTAAGAGGTGCTTATGAGAGAATTTATTATAAATGCAAATGACAGCGGACAGAGAATTGATAAATTTCTGTCCAAATCAATGCCTGATCTTCCGAAAAGTATGATGTACAGGCTCATTCGCAAAAAAGATATAAAGCTGAACGGCAAACGCTGTGAGGCTTCTGCACAGCTTAACGAAGGCGATGTGCTGAGAGTATATGTAAAAGACGAGGTATCTGCTGTAAAAAAGCCGGATATGAGCTTTATGACGGCTTCAGACGAGCTTGATGCTGTATACGAGGATGATGATATAATCGTCGTATACAAGCCGGTCGGCGTTGATTCACACAGCAACAGCGGCAGTTCAGAAGATACACTTATTGACCGGATAAAAAAATATCTTTACAATAAAGGCTCGTTCAGACCTGATGAAGAAAGTTCTTTTGCTCCGGCACTTTGCAGCCGCCTTGACAGAAATACTGCCGGACTTGTTACTGCTGCAAAAAATGCGGCTGCTCTGCGTGAGATAAACCGAGCAATAAAGGACGGAGAAGTACACAAGATATATAAATGCGTAACAGTCGCTCCCCTGCCTCAGAAAGAAGGTTTTGCAGAAGCGTATCATTTCAAGGACGAAAACAGAAATACCGTCCGCATATCAGATAAGCCGGCAGACGGCTATAAATACATCAAAACAGGCTGGAAAGTTCTTGCTGAAAAGAATGGGCTGTATCTTGTTGAAGTTCTTCTTTATACCGGCAGGACACATCAGATACGTGCTCATTTAGCACATCTTGGCGCTCCTCTGCTCGGTGACGGAAAATACGGCGATATTGCTAAAAACAAGCGTTATGGAGTATTCCGTCAGCAGCTGTGTGCATCAGCGCTTGAATTTACTTTGCCGGAAGATTCTCCACTCGCAAGGCTGAATAAAGTGAAAATAGCTGCTCCTGTTGCTGAGTTTGAGAAAGATTTTTTGTGAAATTATAATAACATTAATTTAGTTTATTTCTTTTTAAATATTTACTCCGTAAGTTTTTAAAGTTTTAAGATTTTCAGCTTTTCTTCTTGCTAATTCCTGTTTAGTTTGTTTATAGAAGTCAGGATTATTCATAACATTAGAGATTATCTCAACATTTTGGTTATATCGTTCATTAGCACCAGTAACGTATTCTTCATATCTATCATCAACATAGCCGCTTGGCTTATGTTCATGTGAATATTCTATACATTCAAGATTATATTTTTTTTCAAATTCAGGTGCAGATAAAGGATCATCAAGGGCAAAAACCATGGCTCCTTCATCGCATTCAAGCAATCTTTCATATGTTTTTTTATCACAAGCTGAATGATAATGCATCTGATTGTGAATAATAATTTGATAATTTACAAAACTATTTAAATTATCTACTTTATCCATAACTGGAATCACCCAATTCTTAATTTCTTTCAACGACTCCTTCAAAGCATAATAAATAGATAAAGAGTTATTTTTTGTATATGGATAAAAATTGTAATTTGGATATTCTATTTCAATATTATTAGGATGAGCTACACAAAAAAATTTATTTGTATTATGAAGCCACCAATTATCCATTTCATGGTCATTCAAATTAATTTTTAATCTGTAGAGCGTAAAAATACCCGATTTAATGCTTAAAGTTTCGGAATTGTCACTAAGATAAACAACATGAACAATATCATCATTGACTAACCTGAGAAAACAAGGTTTTTTAGTTTTAGCATATATGAATCCCAATGGTTCAAGTGCCTCACCATATACCTGCTTAAACGCAGCTTTCAATGTGAGTTTCTTCTCTTTTTTAGCTGCAACCTTCTTGAATTTCAGGAATACAGTCTGCTCGTCCTCTTCTGCACTAAACGAAATATTATTCTCGTCCATGCCGATAAGCGCAGCAAGCTCAGACAAACCTTCTTCAACAAAGGTATAGTTTTCACTTTCTTTGACGATATCGCAAAGCTTCTTCCATGAACTGTTATCAGCTAAAAATGGTTTCCATGCATTTTCAGCCGGCAAAGGAATATTTTCTCCAAAATAATCGTCAGCTCGTCCCATAATGAGAGTATCAGCCTTTACGCCTTTCTCATTATACATCTCCATAACAGCACAATCGCTGTCAATGACAGTTGTATTGACACAGGTCGTTCCAAGCATTTGAGCTATCCTGCCTGTGTCACTGTGTGCAGTCTGATTGCCCTGTTCATAGTCCTCGGAAGTGATAGTCACCCATTTGCAATTGTCAGCAAAGCGTAAAATGTAGGATTTTTCGCTTTCATCGCCTTCACAGGTCACATATCCTTCCTTTTTCATCGCCTTGCAGAACATATCAATGAACTTTTTGCTTTTGACCATTCCTTCATTGTATATCTGCGTTGATGTAAAAAAATTGCCCATTTTAGTTCTCCTTAAATCTTATTATTTACCTATATTTTAGCACTTATAGCTTGAACAGTCAATTACTTTTTCTGTCAGTTGCAGGGCTCCCGCATGAAAAGGC
>DEBW01000176.1:0-222 GCA_002348905.1 Ruminococcus flavefaciens
TATCAAGAGTTAAAGCAGCGCCGTGCCAGTTGTCTGTTCTGCCTGTTACTTTAAGAGAGCTGCTGCCGTCATAAGCAACTGAGCTGTCAGTCTTTACTGATGCTGAATCACCTCTTGCTACCCAACTGTCAGAGCCCTTTTCAAAAGTGCTTGTGAAGTAATCACCGTTTGCGTCAGCTTCCTTTGGCTCCTTAGGAGTTACAGGATCATCATCTGTTGGCT
>DEBW01000176.1:379-5657 GCA_002348905.1 Ruminococcus flavefaciens
GATTCCCAAGCCTCGAAGTGCTTGTAGATGCTGATAGTACCGGATGTTCTTGGTGTCTTACGAACACTGATGTACTGTGTGAACGGACCGTTTGTGTTTGTGATGTTGTAAGAATTCATTGCGTTGGTAAATACATCGTAAACGCTTCCGTCGATCGTTACCTGTTTTGCGTTTGCGGAAGAAGGAACCCAGTTTTTCCAGTCCTCGATGATGTAATACTCAACGAGTGGGTTCTCAGTCCAGCCGTAGATACAGATACGTGAGTTACCGGATGAACCTGCTGACCAGTCGCAGTCGAAGTCACAGGTGAAGTTACCATAATCCTGCCAGTGGTTCGGGTTATTTCTGCCCCAGAAAAGACCACGTCTTGCAAGGAAGTTACCTCTTGAATTGTTCGGACCGCACTGCCATTTAGTGCTGAATCCGCCGCCTTCGTCAGCAAGTGTCATTGTGGACGAATTTGGAGTGTCTGCCTGCCATATCTCATGGTGGTAACCGTTGTAAGTACCGGTCTCCTGAGTATGACCAGGACTGGTTTCAAGAACTTTTGCAGCGTTTGTAGTTGTTCCTACATTCACGAACTGGCTGCTTGTAATGGTCAGGAAACCAGCAAGAGCTGTGCTTAGCGCACGTTTGAAAATGCTCTTTTTCATCTTAATCATTCCTCTCTTTCATAAAATCAGATTTGAACCAAAACACAGTGCCGAATTGCATCTGTGTTCCCTTCCTGTGTTCATCTTATGTGTATATTTTATTACATTTTTATGAATAATTCAAGTCAAATGTTGCTAAAGAAAAAAACTCCTGTTCAATTTTTGCTGAAATTATACAAACAGTAGTTGTAATTTCAAACAAGCCTATAAACACTCCGATAAAAATATCAGTATAAAATGCTGATTAACGCAAAAAACTGCCGGAATAAGCTTCCGGCAGTTAAATAATATCAACAGCAATTTTTGGTCAATCTTCGACCTTAGTTCCGCATTTATCGCAGAAATGAGCATCACCGACAAGTTCAGCACCGCAATTTTTGCATATCCTTACGACCTCGGCTACGACCGGCTCAGGTTCAGGAACAACTTCTGCTGCCGGCTCAGGATGTTCGATCTTTGCTCCGCATTTATCGCAGAAATTTGAATCCTTAGCAATAAGTTCGCCGCATTTCGGGCAGGAAAGCTTATCTTCAAGAGCTGAAAGCTGACCATTGAGTACCTCTATCTCCTTAAATCTTTCGGTGATAGTCTCATAAAGCTCGCTGTACTCCTTATACTCAGGATGCTCCTCATACATACGCTTGCCTATAGCGAGATAAGCATTTGTTATCTCTGAGTTAAGACGGTTGATATCCTTTTTTATACGGGACTTCTCGTTCATCTTCTTGTAACTGTCAGCACCGGACTTTATTCCCTTGTCAACAGTATCGCCCACTTTTTCTGCCAGGTCTTTAACATTATCAAAAAAACCCATTTATATCTCCTCCTTTTAAATAGGTAAGAATTTTCAGCGAAAACACTATTCGCTGTGCTGAATACATTCTAACATATATTATCAGATTCGTCAAGTATCAGGCAAAATTGTAACATGGCAGCAGAATTTACGTATGCGGTAGTAAATTCGCCTTACTTTTTAATTATCAACGCAATATTGCTTTTTTTATCACCATTCAGCTCATGTCAGCGCCGACGAAGTAAGGTCACGGAAGGTTATAGCGTTATATGCACGTATCGCTGCTTCTGAGAAGTCGCTGCAATATGTTGAATACAGTGTCATAAGCGGAGCGTCCATAGATATTTTATCTCCTGCTTCAAATTCAAGCACTATTCCGGCAGTAGGATCTATCTCATCACCTTTTTCAAGTCTTCCTGCTCCGAGAAGAAGCGAAGCCATACCAAGTTCTTCCGCATTGACCGAGAGTATCTCAACGTCACGGCTTGCACGTATCTCATGCTTGAATCTTGCCTGAGGCAGAAGTGAAACATCGTCGCATATACGTCCGTCACCGCCCTGAAGCTCGATAGTCTCTTTCAGTACAGCCAAAGCTCGTCCGGACTTTACAGCTTCCTCAGCCATAGCGGTACACTTGCCATAAGTACCCTTTCCGGAGAGTTCAAGCAGATTTGCCGCAAGCTCTATGCAGATATCGTAAAGTCTGCCTTTGACCTTGCCCTGCAATACTTCAATAGCCTCTTTCACTTCCAGAGCATTGCCTATGCAGAATCCAAGCGGACTGTCCATATCTGTAACAACGGCACGGCATTTCTTTCCTGCTGCATCGCCTACACGCTCCATAAGGTCAGCAAGCTTACGGGCTTCAAGATTAGTTTTCATGAAAGCTCCCGAACCGCACTTTACATCAAGAAGGATTATATCCGCATTAAGAGCCAGTTTCTTGCTCATGATGCTCGCACATATCAGCGGAATACTGTCAACAGTACCTGAAGCATTACGCAGAGCATATATTTTCTTATCCGCCGGACATAATTCTCCGCTCTGGGAAATAATAGAGAATCCGGTCTTGTTTACGATACCTGCAAAGTCTTCAAACGGCAGGTCAGTACGGTAGCCGGAAATACTTTCCAGCTTGTCGATAGTACCGCCGGTATGTCCAAGTCCTCTGCCGGACATTTTCGGCACATATACTCCGCATGAAGCTGCAATCGGTCCAACAATGAGACTTGTCTTGTCGCCTACTCCGCCGCTACTGTGCTTATCGGCAGTAACTCCGTTGATACAGCTGAGGTCGAGGACATCTCCGCTGTCACGCATAGCTCTTGTAAGGGAGAATGTCTCACGGTCGTTAAGTCCGTTAAGGCACACAGCCATAAGCCATGCTGACATCTGATAGTCCGGTATTTCGCCTTTTGTGTAGCCATTAACGAGAAAAACTATCTCCTCATCTTCGAGAGGTATGGCACGTTTGGTCTTATTAATAATATCTATCATGTTCAAAGTATTCCACCTCCTATACATTATACATATATTTTACCATATTATGTATAGAATTTCAATAGTTTTTGTGATATTTTTCAGATATATTTTAAAATTATCAATCCAGCCACAAACGGCACTCCAAGCAGAGCACTTCCGGTAACATTGAATATATTCAGCGGCAGCTCAGCTCCGAATGATGCGCCGAAGCAATTCACAAGAAATAGTGCCAGTATTCCCGACACGCTTCCAAACAATACCGACGTTGTACGCTTTCTCCTTTTTAAATAGTATATAGTCATTATCAGTACGGCACAGCCGCATATAAAATAAAAAGCAATGTCCATATTTTCAGCCGCCTTTCAGAGCAATATATAACCAAGTGCAAGTACAAGCCGTATGTCTCCGCCTTCTTTCAGCAACAACAGAAGCAAAGCCGCTATCAGTAAAGTGTCACTGTCGATACCATTCGGCAGAAGTTTTTTCAGCATAGCCGCAGGATCAGGCATACCTGCGCTGTTTTTGCCATGCATATTGCTCTGCCGGACAGGATTCTCAGAAATGTCCGCAGGCTGATGCTCCGGAGCTTCATCACGTCCCATACCTCTGTACACAGACATTCCTGTCCTCCTCTCAGAAATTCAGCAATCCGCTCTCCTTTGCCATATTCCACACAGCTACAAGTTTCAGCAGCTTTACCGCCTTATCAACACGTTTCTGCTTTTCCTCGCCAAGATGAGGTTTGAGTGCAAGAAGAAGCTCTGCATTCTTATCCCTCTGAGTCAGTGCGCCGGCAAGACTTGTAAGTTTCAGTATAGTGTCAATGTCCGGCATACCTCCGCCGTCTGACGGCTGTTCCTGCTCCGCCGGATCATCAGATACATCCGTCTCATCTTCGCTCCCTGTTTCATCGCCTGTCATTATCATCTTTGCAAGCTCGGAGAGCTGCCGGACACTTTCCTCGTCCGACAGCAGCCCCGATATTTTATCCATTACATCGTCCACATCCTGACCTTCCTTCAGTTGCCGCCTGAAAGCTTCTTGTAAAGTGCCTTCGCCTGCGGAGTGCTCATCATTTTCTCCACCATTTTCGGATTATTTACAGCCTGCCTGAATCTCGCCGCATCGCTGCTGCTCATCGCTGACAGAGCGCTGTCAAATTTTCCGGCTTCAAGTTCACTTTTCAATTTATCCGCCGGAACGCCTATTTTCTTGCTTACAGCATTGAGAAGTCCGCCTAATTTGTCAGCGTCAACATTTAAATTGTTATTTTTCATAATTTTTCCTCCTTTGCTATTGCAATTTATAGTATTATATGGTATAATAAATTAAAGTACCTTTGTTTTTGGAGGTCGATCATGCGTATTATAGTTATTTCTGATACTCATGGCAACGTTAAAGCTATTGAATCTGTTCTGCTAAGAAACGAAGATGCCGACTGGATCTTCTTCCTCGGCGATGGAGAACGAGACCTCGATACTTTTCTGATGCTTCATCCTAAATACACTGAAAGAGTAATCGCTGTATGCGGCAACTGCGACGCTTGCAGCATGAATCCGGGTTATTTTATTCTCCCTGTTCCGGGACATCGCATCTTTGCGACTCACGGACATTACTACGCAGTCAAAAACAGTCTCGAACTGCTTAAAATGAAAGCTAAGGATATGTTCTGCGATATCATCCTCTTCGGTCATACTCATGTCCGCTACAATTCCTTCGAGGACGACGTTTATATCATGAACCCCGGAAGTGCTTCTTCTCCTCATGACGGCACTAAGCCTTCATTCGGTCATATCGACATCTCAGAAGCCGGAGTTGTAATAAATATCGCTGATATATCTTATGTACCGACCGGCGGAATTGTTAAACCGCCGCTGCCGAATCAAGGCGGGACTTCTTCTCATGGCGGTCCTTACGGTCATTATGGCTATCATACATAAGCATAGCTTTTTGCTGCTGATATATACTATGCAGCAGCAATACCTTGTTATTCCACTATACTAAAGATCAAGGGCGGTTTATTCCGCCCTTTTAGTCTGTGAAATATACTTGACAACAGGTTGACAAACAAGTTATTTTAGAGTAAAATAGTATGGAAATTATTTTTCGGAGGATACCATGAAAAGAGAGTCCAGTTATAATACCAGACAAAAAGAAAAACTTATCGACTTTCTCATGCACAATAAGGATAAGCATACCAACGTTCAGGAAATAAGTGCTTTCCTCTCAGCTGAGGGCACTCCTGTAGGTACTGCTACTATCTACCGTCAGCTCGACAAACTCGTTGAAAGCGGTATTGTGCGTAAATTCGTCATAGACGGCAAAACCGGAGCCTGCTATCAGTACATCG
>DEBW01000176.1:5743-12229 GCA_002348905.1 Ruminococcus flavefaciens
ATGAGTATCAATGAACATATCGCTGAACACCACGGCTTTATCATTGATCCGTCACAGACTGTTTTTTACGGCAAATGCGCTGAATGTTCCGCCGCCGACAAAGAGGAGGACTGACCGTATACCCTTACCTCGTCCGTTTCTTTCATATTTGGTTTGCAGCTCTCCTGAGAAGGAATATATATCTTCATGTCTTCATCACCCATTTATATCACCTCACTGATATTATTGCCATGAAGATGCTGAATAATTCACAAGAGGTATCAAAATGCGATACATAAAAATTCTGGCATATCTCGCTTCTGCTGATATTTTATCACTGTTTGTCTGCATTTCGCTTGCACCGTTCTCAGGAACTTTCATGCGTGTGATATCAGCTTTGTGTTCAACCGGAATAATGATCTGTATGCTGATAGCTGCCGCTGAGAAAACTGCGGAGAATGATGTGAAATACTGTCGCCGTGAAAAAAAGAAAATAAGCTTTGCCTGCATGACTGCTATGGAAACGACTGCATCAGCCGTACCTTTTATCAGCTGGCTGATACTTCGTCTTACGGCTGGCGGAAATATCAACTTCTATACCTGCCATAAACTGATAAACGGTTGGTTTCTGCCGGTGTACCGATGCATTAACCCTGATGCCTACGCAAAAAACCTGACTGACACTCAGATATGGCTCATGCTTCCGCTTTCATTTGTACCGGCAATCGTTTTTATTATTGCTTACAGGTTTGCTTTAAAAAAGAATAATACCACTTAACGACCATAAAGGAGGATGTTTCTTTATGGTCATTTTACATTTATTTGGTTAAAATAAAAATTTTTTATTTTTCTGTAAGGTTTCTTTATCTTGTGCGTCTTATAGTCAGAAAGGAGGAAATACAATGATCGAAGCGCTTTATGATCAGTACTTTCACGACGTTTTTCTCTACCTGAAAGCTATATCTCACAGCGATGACATCTCTGAGGAACTTACTCAGGAAACATTTTTCAAGGCTATGAAAAATCTGAAAAGTTTCAAAGGTGAATGCGATGTAAGAGTGTGGCTGTGTCAGATAGCTAAAAACTGCTACTATTCATACTGCCGGAAACAGAACAAAATGTCCGGCAATGAAATACCGGAAGATACTCCCGATACCTCCGCACCTGTAAATATTTCTCTCGAAGATCAGGAAACTGTACTGGAGATACACAAGATACTCCACACAATGCAAGAGCCTTACAAAGAGGTATTCACCCTGCGTGTGTTCGGCGAACTCAGCTTCCGGCAAATAGCTGATATATTCGGCAAGACCGAGAACTGGGCTGCGGTGACTTTTCACCGTGCAAAGCTTAAAATAATAGAGAATATGGAGGAACAAAAATGAAACATAAATGTGAAGTCATATCAGACCTCATGCCGCTGTACGCTGAAAACCTTTGCAGCGAAGAAAGCAGCCGCATTGTCGCTGAACATATCGCCGAATGTCCTGATTGCTGTGAAAAACTGAAAAAAATGAATACTGGCATATCAGTACGTGCTGACAAGGACATAAGTGTTATACGCAAAATAAAAAAACGTATCCGCATCGAAAAAATAGCAATTACTGCCGCTGTAGGAGCTGCTGTGATAGCCGGAATGTGGTTTACAGGATTTTTCCTTACAAACACTACCTGTAATATGGATTACGAAAAATACGGCCTTTCTGAAAATGTATGGGTTGAGGAGGACGAAAACGGAAACATATGGTTTGTGGGAAACGATAAAGCTACTGTAGCTGACAGCTTTTTTTCAACTGTACGTGATACTGACGGAAATCACATGGGATACGATAAAAACTTCGACTCAGAATCAGCCAATGCATACGGTCTGACGCTCACTCAGACACGCATCTCGTCTTTGTCTCCGGTCGATATCAAAATGCTGAAACCTGAAAGGATACTGCTTTTCAACAAAAACGAAAAGGAAAAAATAAACGAAGTTTTTTACTTCGACGCCGACAACAACAAAGAATATACTTTATGGAAAAGGAGCTAAAATCATGAAAGACAAGAAATTCTATATCCCGGCAATATTATTCTCACTCGCAGGAGTAGTCCTCGGATTCTTCACATTCGGCGCAGAAGCCGTCTTAACAGGAGGCATCGGACTCGGTATGTCCATAGCCAAGCGCAAGACACACAGAGTTGCACTCTCAACTGTACTTTCAGTTATCGCACTTATAGCCGGTATCGCATGGATCGCATGGCTGATATTCATCGGAAGCAAAGGCGTCGGAGGAGTTGATTACTGGTTATTCAACCTCTTATTCGGCAAATAAAATAAACAAGAACAAAAGAAATATAGCATAAATAAAAGCCATAAGAAAGCTGACCGCTTCCTTATGGCTTTAGTGTTTTTACTGCATACCGCCCTTGACGTAGAAATTATCCTGAATGATAAGTGCACAGCCGCCGAGGAAATTGTTCTTTCCGTCGAGCTTGCTGAGAACAACTCTATCAGCAATATCTTCACTGACAAGACGTATCATTTCACGCTTTACATAGTCAAACTGCTTCTCGTTGAGCTTATAGTTATGAAGAACTATCTTCTTTGCAAAATGGCTTATGGAAAGGTTGTTTACGAGTACTGTATACTTGGCAATGATATCATCGACCAAATTCTTGACCGGTTCTTCTCCACGCATCAGAGCCATGAATACATTATCGGTATTGATCTTGTTCTTATCGCCCTCGGTAAGTTCATAGAGAACTGGTGTCTTATCCTTTGAGTAGATCTCATAGAAGGCTGAGAGTATAGCTGATCTTGAAAGCTCAGCCTTTACTGAACCGTTAGGATAGCCTTCGTATGTTCTGCCGTTCGGGTTAACGATGTACTTCTCGATCATAGAAGTGTAGGACACATAATCGTTGGAAAGCTCGTTCTTGTTAACGATAGCGAGATTTACCTGATTACCATTGTGGAGGAAAGCTGTATTGGTCTGATAGCCGTTCTGAGTTCTGAAATCATTGCTTGCGAGTGCCATAAGTCCGATAGCATTTCCGCAATGGATGTCAATATCAAGACCGCTTGAAAGCTTCTCGATGAAGTTTGTGAAATCAAGTATGCCGTCCTTGTAGAATATCTTGAGCTTGCCCCACATGGAAGGTACTACGCCGACACCAAGACCAAGCACCTTATCCTTTGTAAGGGCACTGTTCTCGATCATAGTATTGCTTGCCTTGATTATGTAGTTGATTATGTCCTTGCTTGTGGTTCTTTCGTCGATGACCATGCTCGACTTGTCGAGGATCTCGGAATTAAGGTTAGTAAGACCGATGCTCACTTCCTTTTCGTCAACAGTAGCACCGAGAGCAAAGCGGCTGTTAACGTTGATGTCGATGAGGATCTTTCTTCTGCCTTTCTGGAGCTTTTCTGTATTGATCGGAGCTTCACCGATCTCTACAAGAACGCCTTCCTCGATCATTTCGTTTGTGATGATAGTCACAGCAGCTCTTGTGATCTCAAGAGCGCTTGCCACATCAACTCTTGAAATTGGACCTGATTCTCTTATGACACGCAGTATCTGCATACGATTGCGTCTCTTCAGGTCAAGTTTACTGATTCCTCTTTTTTCCATTGAAATAACTCCGTTCTTAAAAAAGTGTGCTGTGCAGGCGGTATGGAGAATACCGCTTGACTAATTGTAAAGCAAATGTCTTATAAGGTATATTTATTATAACACACTTTTTATAAAAATAAAACCTTTTTGAGATAAATTTCTAAAAATCAGCGTTAGCAACAAATTTAACTTATGTTTTTTGTCAAATATTCCGTAAATCTTACTACAAATGGTAAAGTGATTACAGAAAGTATAGTTCCAGCCGTAAAAATTTCAGAAGCACGAAGCGGATCTTTTCCGCATTTTATGCACAAAAGAGTACACATTGCGGCTGGAGGAGCTGCTGCCGCAACAAGCACTGTCATCTTTACCTTTTCTGGCATCGGAAGGAACAAAAATATAACGGAAAGTATAAAAGGAAGCAAAATCAACTTTATGAAACATATTCGATAAACGTTGAACTTTTTCAATAATGACAGAAGGTCAGTTCCTGCTATAGTAACGCCTGAAACTATCATAGCAAGCGGAGTATTCAGCTCTGCTACGCTGCTCAACACCTGTGAAGGTATCTCAGGCAACCGAATTTGCAGGAAGAAGCATAAAAGTCCGAGAATAATGGCGATTATCGTCGGAGAATAGAATACTTTCACTATCGACTTGACATCTTTCTGACCGGTTATCAGTATTACTCCATGCGTCCAGACTATAAGATTGAACACGGTTATGAATGCTGTCAGACAAAATACTCCTTCCATGCCGAAAAGAGATTTTACAAGGGGGATACCCATAAAACCACAGTTAGAATATATCGCTGAAAAGCGTTCTATCTCAGTCATTCTCCCCTCTTTCGGACGTATAAACAAGTATGCTCCGGCTATCATCACTGCAAAAGCAAGCACCGACAGCGCAAAAGTCATAAGCAGCTCACTTATAAGCTCAGGTTTCAGGTCTGTCTGGTACGACATGAATATTACCGCAGGATTGACTATCTGGAGCACCAGCGTTGAAAGGCTCTTGTTTGACTCCTTGCTTATGATATTCGTCTTGCTGCACATAAAACCTATAGCCATAAGCAGCATCATAATTATTGTTTGTTTAAGAATTGTAAATGCCA
Source organism: Ruminococcus flavefaciens (assembly GCA_002348905.1). Classification (GTDB taxonomy): domain Bacteria; phylum Bacillota; class Clostridia; order Oscillospirales; family Ruminococcaceae; genus Ruminococcus; species Ruminococcus flavefaciens_O. Next base: position 10,436 of record DEBW01000176.1, read on the forward strand.
TGATATCTCCTCACAAAATCAGCCGGAGGTCATTCCTCCGGCTGTAAATTATATTTTACGTCATTGCCTTATCAGAACATGGTAAGGTCTCTTACGAAATCAAATGTATCGCTTCCGGCTTCGGTATACTTCCAGCCGTCATCCTTGACCTTTGCAACTGTTATCCAGCCGCTCTGAGTATCTGTATTGTCTTTGTACTTTATAGTGAACTTTACTTCAACACGGTAAGCCTTCTTCACTTCTTCGTCGTATTTGTCAGAATAATACTTTTCAATTTCGGTAAGATTGCTTCCGTCGAGTTTTTCCTTAGCAAGTATATCAACTTTTATCTTCTTGATATTTCTTGAACTTCTGATAGTATCAATAGACTTATCATTCTGCTCAACAAATTCGTCCCATTTCATACCTCTGTCACGGGCTTTGGTAAGTCTTATCTCAGCAGCAGCATTATCAGAATACATTGCCGAAACTATTTTCTCGGTATCTCCTCTGTTGATGCCCTTAACCATTTCCTTTATAGGCTTTTTATAAGCATTCATGCCGTGGATTATAAGTCCTGCGATAATGCCTGCAAGCAGAAGCACAGCGACAACACATACAATCACAAGTGTCTTTTTAGATTTATTTTCAGACGAGCTTACAGCTGTCCTCTTTTCTGTTGAAGCAGACTTTTTCTCTTTCATGATATCTTTTTTTGCTTCTTCCTCAGACCTCTTGCAAGTACACTTTCCATCTTTGTCAAGTTCATTTCCACAATATTTACAAAACGCCATTTTTACGACCTCCCGAACAAGGATTATTCATTAAAAACATTTTAACACAAAACTATCATAAAGTCAATAGTTTATTAAAATCAGCAAACTGAAACATAGCATCAAAGTTGTATCAAAAAATAAATGTTCTGCACAAAATCAACCTCTGGTTGTTATTTGATTCTTGAAGTGTAATTTTTTGTGCGATTTCAAACAAAATTCTACTGTTTTTTTACCTGTTTAGCAACAGTTGGCATATATTTGGTAAAATCAGCAAAAATTGACTTGTATTATTAATAAATACGTTGTAAAATATTCACATAGAGTAGGCGGATGGCAGCAGTGCTGAAAAAATGCCGTCTGCCAAACTTATATCATTATATTATATTTTTGTGAAAGTGAGGAATAGTTTTATGAAGAACGGTATTCTTAAACGTGCAGTGAGCACAGCTCTTGCTGGCTTCCTGGCTATCACGTCTTCTCAGTTTGCGTTCCAGGAAACTTACACGAACGCTGCAAAAGTTCTTGAAACCAGTCCTGGTCATACTCAGGAGACCGGTACTTACAACGGTTACCACCATGAGATATGGCAGGCAGACACTCCGAATTCGTCCACAATGACACTTGCTGACGAAGGCGGCGGATTCAGCACTAAATGGCAGTGCGGCCCAAACAATTCAAGAGGTAACTTCCTTGCAAGACGTGGTCTTTTCTGGGGTAGAAATAACCCGAACCACTGGCAGGATTACGGTAACTTTACCTGTGACTTCGACTGTGATTGGTCAGCAGGTTCATCCGGTAACTCACGTATTTGTATCTACGGCTGGACTGAGAACCCACTCGTTGAGTATTACATCATCGAGGACTGGAAAAACTGGGTTCCTTCATCCGCAAACGCAAAACAGGTAACTATCGACGGAAGCGTTTATGATGTTTTCACCAATGCGATGAACTCTTACAACATCACAAACACCAACGGTCCGTTCACACAGTACATCAGTGTTCGCAGAACTCCAAGAACATCCGGTACTATCAGCATCTA
>DEBW01000176.1:12263-13735 GCA_002348905.1 Ruminococcus flavefaciens
CTCGGCATGAAGATGGGTAACCTTTATGAAGTTGCTTTCAACGTTGAAGGTTGGGAGAGCGACGGACAGGCAAACGTTAAGAAGAACATCATTACTTATGACGGCAAGCCAACAGATGATGATCCTGTAGAAACAACAGAGCCTCCAAAGGCTGACGAGAACGGTGACTACATCACTGAAGACTTCGAGTCAGGCAAGGGCAGCTTCAAGGGCAGAGGCGATGCTTCCCTCTCAGTTGATACAAAGAACTACTACGACGGCAAAAGCTCTCTTAAAGTTTCTGACAGAGGCGATAACTGGCACGGCGGTGCAATATCACTCAGCGCATCAGAGTTTGTTCCTGGTCAGACATACAGCATAAGCGCAGCAGGTCTTCAGAACAGCGGTTCTGCTACAGACCTCAAGCTTACTCTTGAGTATACCGCAGGCGGTACTCAGGACTGGATGGAGATAGCTTCATCAAGCGCAAAGAGCGGTGAGTGGACAAAGCTTGAAAACACTAAGTTCACAGTTCCTACAGGCGCTACCGGAATGACTGTATATATCGAAGCTCCTAAAAGCCTTACAGATATATGGCTCGATTCTTTCAAAATATCTGAATCCGGCAAAGCTTCATCTGTAAAGACAGGCGGCGGTACAGTTGACGGCAAGTCAAACACTCCTTCCGATGATCCTGTAACTACTACTCCTTCAAATCCTTCCGGAAGCGGTATCAGAGGCGATTTCAACAGTGATAAGAGAGTTGATACTTTCGACCTCGTTACAGCAAGAAAGGCTCTCGTAGCTACAATGAGCGGTTCTGCAAATGCTGTTTCTCTTGATATTGCCGACCTCGACGGCAATGCTTCATTCGCAGTAAATGATATCGTTTTACTTTCCAAGTTCCTCCTTGGACAGATAAAAGAATTCCCTAAGGCTGCTGTTGTAACAACAACTTCTCAGGCACCAGCTCCTATAGTAACAACAACTGCTTCAAAACCTTCACAGGGCTCAGGTAACTATATGAAGAGCATCTCTAATGATATGCAGATCAATGCTCCAAGCAACTTCACTCAGAACCGTGGCGGTGTTGACTACGGTAAAATGGAAAAGGTTACTTACTATTCCAAGGACGGTCAGATGAACAAGAATATGAACGTTCTTCTCCCTCCAGGATACAACAAAAACGAAAAGTACCCTGTCCTCTATGTTCTCCACGGCATCTTCGGTGATGAGACTTCAATGCCTGGTATGGGTATCCAGACTATGGTAGGAAACCTCATCGCTGACGGCGAAGCTGAGAAAATGATCGTTGTTTTCCCTGCTATGTTCACAGGCAGCGGTTCTCCTGGATTCACCTCTGATTCTGCACGTAAGTACGACCTTATCCGTGAGGATATCGAAAACAGCATCATGCCTTACATGGAAGAGCACTACTCGATCAAGACAGGCAAGGAGAATACAGCTATCACAGGCTTCTCAATGGGCGGACG
>DEBW01000176.1:13847-17171 GCA_002348905.1 Ruminococcus flavefaciens
GCTTATATGCACCACGACGGAAATATGCAGCCAGGTCAGTTCAAGCCTTCTTCATCTCAGTCAATGATCCTTATCTCTGCTGCTGCAAATGACGGCGTTGTTAGAGATTATCCAAGCACTTACCACGATGCACTCACTCAGAACGGCGTTGAGCACCTCTGGCAGATAATCCCACAGGGCGATCACGGCGGAGCTACAGTTACACCACATATGTACAACTTCTTACGCTACATATTCAAAGCATAATAACACCATATTTTTACCATTATTTTCCAAATTAAGCAAAGGCTGCTGTAATTTCTACAGCAGCTTTTGTTTGTATCAGAACAAAAACAAGACCTCGCAGAAACGAGGTCCTTACTTTTATTCTATAACTATCAGCTGGTTATTATTTATCGTGACAAGTTCAGCTTCTTCACCGATATACTGCCGGCACATTTTTATATCTTCTTCTCCCCTTGTGTCAAAATGACAAAGTACGTATTTTTCAGTAAGTCTGAGAGCGTGAAAATTTCCGTCTGTTATAAATCCTGTGTTAGGATCATAATTTGTCACATACCCGATATCATCGCAGGCAAGGTACGCTCCGGCTGAAAATCCGATATATACTGCACCATCAGCCACCTGCTCCTTTATGAAAGCATCTAAATGGTATTTTCTCACAAGTTTAAGCAGTTTAAGAGTATTTCCGCCAGGAACAGCTATATAGTCAAACTTCATGCCGAGCAGTTCTTCGGGCTTGCTCTCGTCAAATACATAGATGTTTTCCTTGCTGAATCCTGCCATAGAAGCACATCTGCGCTCCTTTTCGCCGGTTTCAGTTCCGAAGAAGCAGGCAAGCGGCACTATCAGCATTTTTCCTGACTTATCTGCAACAAGTTCGGATATTTTTATTCTTACGGCAGTATTGCTGAATCCGCACGAACCTAAAATAAGCATTATATCACCACCATAATATGTCTTTACCTTTTTCTTTCTCCCATGCGTATTATGGTGTATATTCCAAGCGCAACCGACACTATGAAACCTATCAGAGCCAGAAACGGTATCCCGTAGGTCTTTGGCTCGATATCAGTAGTACAAAGTATGCACGAACCTACGAACATCACACTCGCAAACATTGCAAGAGCAGCATCTTTAGCAAGCTTTTTCAGATTCTTCATAAGGTCGTCGTAACCTGTAAGCTCAATGCCTATCTTCATGCGTCCCTTTGAGAGATTACGCAGAAGGGCTATTATAGCTCCCGGCATCTGCTTAGCCTCAGAACCTGTAGCGGCTACGTCACGAAGTATGGAAGTCACCTTTTCGCCAAGGTCAAAGTTTTTCTTGATGCGTTCAAGCATTTTATGTGTCAGCAGGTCAAAAAGGTTAAGCTCAGGAGAAAGCTTTTCTATAACTCCCTCAAATGTGACTATACTCCTCACAAGCATGGTAAATTCGCTCGGCATGGTTATCTTGTAGCGTGAAAGTATCGTTGACATTTCGCCGAGCAGAGTTCCCATATTCAGATTTGAAAGGTCACGTATGGAAATATACCTCTCAATAAGGTCATCGAGGTCTTCCGTAAGCTTCGCCTTATTGATATTTCCCTTTGTTATACCCATTGAGAGTATTATAGTCGTCAGACGGTCAGGGTTTCTCATAAGAACAGCCGCAAGCATATCCTGAACTATATTTATGTTCTGCTGACTGATATGTCCTATCATGCCGAAATCTATCCAGTACGGCACTTTTCCGCTTATCATGATATTGCCCTGATGAGGATCAGCGTGGAATATGCCTGCATCAAGCACCTGATGCAGATAATTCTGTACAAGTGCCTTTCCTACAGCTATGCGGTCAACTTCATACTCATCAAGCTTATCCGAGTCTGAAAGCGGAAATCCGTCAACATATGTCTGAGTGAGTATACGCCTTGTTGTCAGTTCATCAATTATTCTCGGACATGAAACTATCCGCTCATCGCTTATACAAAGTTCACGGAATTTACGGGTATTCTCAGCCTCAACACGAAAATCAAGCTCCTCGTTGGTGACTTTTTCGAGCTGATTGATAACAGATTTTAGGTCTATCAGAGTTGAGCCGTCCTCAGTCTCAGTCACAGCATTCGCAAATGCCGCAAGCTTTTTAAGCATAACAAAGTCGCTCTTGACCATATCTGCAATATACGGACGCTGTACCTTTATCACTACCCTTGTGCCGTCCTTCAATACAGCATAGTGTGCCTGTCCTATCGAAGCTGAACCTAAAGGCTCGTCCCTGAACTCTGAAAAAAGCTCATTTATACCCTTTCCGGCTTCTGTTTCGATTATAGCACGGGCTATCTCGGCTTCAAGAGGTTTTACATTGCTTCTCAGCTTTTCAAGCTCTGAGCAGTATTCCTCAGGAAGTATATCTGTACGGCTGGACATTATCTGTCCTATTTTTATATAGGTCGGTCCGAGGTCTTCAAGGGTTGTACGCATCTCGACCGGCGTGAATCCGTTTGAGTAGAAATTGTGCTTTGTGAATACCGCCAGTATTTCCGCCGCACGGTACTTATCATTCCACTTTTTTTCTTTTGTCTTATCCTTTTTCTTCATAAAGTACCGCCTTGATCCTATTTAACTGGTCTGAGCCATATGAGCCGCAGTGCGCTGACAAACGAACTGCCCATAAGCACGAATCCTGCGACCATCATTGCTACACTTTCCGAGCGAAGCCACGGATTCCATATTATAAACACGCCGAAAAGCATTATCAGTATCGAGAATACAACAAGTATCCACCAGCCTTTTCTGCCGGAGCGCCTTGCATAAGCAAATGCATGGAATATGCTCGGTACACCTGCAACCGCCGGAGCTATGCCGATAAGCCATATCAGCATCGTAAGAAACATCTCGTCGAATATCCACAGAGCTATCCCTATTATCCCGACTGAAAGCCCGATACATAGCTGTATATAGCGTATAAGCACTTTCGGACTGCCGATGAATATGAACATAGTTACAACAGATGTTACCATAAGTCCGAAGCAGAGTGCATCGTTAAGGTAAGGTATACATTCCGGCGGTACTATCAGCAGGAGCATCCCCGCAAACATCAGAACTATAGATGTCATGATAACATTACGCTTTATCTTGTCCAATTCACGAGAAAACATAAGCAGTCCTCCTTTATGTCAAAAAATCATAATTATATTTTATCATTTTTTATTATTTCTGTCAATAGTAATAATTTTATGCTCGCATCAACAGCTAAATATTGCGTGGGTGCAGGGAGCCGCTTGCTCCCTGCCGGAGTCCAGAGGCAGCGCCTCTGGCAGGGTGTGGGACAGCGTCCCAC
>DEBW01000176.1:17237-20042 GCA_002348905.1 Ruminococcus flavefaciens
AAAGGGCGGATATCCGCCCTTTTCATCACTTGAGTATCTTTGCAAATTCCAGTGCCTTGCCGATATCGCCGTTTACCTTGAGCTTTCCAAGAGTAAATGCTGATACTGCATCAAGCTGACCGTCTATAAGCTTATTGAAATTGTCCATTGACATTGTTATCTCACAGTTTCTGTCATGGTACTCATAAGGCTCTATCGAGAGAACTCCGTTCTTAACTTCAACATAGAAAACTCCGCCGTTGCTTCCGGTAATATTTACCTGTACCGCAAGGAAGTCAACTCCGGACACATCAACATTACTTGCCATTTTTCTTACCTTGCTTAAAAGTTCTTCAAAAGTCATAAAATTTCCTCCTTAATACGGGTATATATCACCCTATTGTAATAATTATACTTATCTTTTTCGCAAAAGTCAATTAGCAAATATGTATAATATGTTTAACATAAAAAGAGGTCAGTTCATGATTTCTAATATATTTTAAGCTTTACAGATCAAATCCCATGCCTTTAAGCATCTCAACATCTTCAAGTATGCTGTTTCCGGACGTAGTAAGCATATCTCCGGTTATGGTCGAATTTGCTCCGGACAGGAAAGCTCTGTTTCCGCATCCGCCCATGAGGTCTCTGCCGGCTGCAAGACGTATCTCAGTAGTCGGGAGTATATACCTGAATATAGCCACTGTACGCAGGATATCCTCCTCTGAGATACGTTCAAGGCTCTCAAACGGAGTACCCTTGACGGGTATGAGAGCGTTTATCGGTACTGACTTTACTCCAAGCTCTGAAAGGCTTACTGCCATATCAATTCTGTCGTCCCATGTCTCTCCCATGCCGATAATTCCGCCTGAACAGACTTCAAGTCCTGCTGCCTGAGCACGTTTTATACAGGCTATCTTGTCATCGTAGGTGTGAGAAGTGCATATATTCGGAAAATTGCGGCGTGAAGTCTCGATATTGCAGTGATATCGCTTTACTCCGGTATTTTTCAGACGTATGAACTGTTCTTCTGTCAGCAGTCCATGCGAGCCGCAAAGCTCTATACTGCACTCCTGACCAAGCATTTTATATACCGACTCAGCTTTTTCAAAATCATCATTGCTAAGAGTACGTCCGGCTGTAACTATCGAAAAGCGGTGTACTCCCTTATTTTCGTTGCTTTTGCACTCTGCGAGAATAGTATCAGCATCGAGAAAAGCATATTCGTCTACGCCTGTGCAGTTGTGTCCGGATTGTGCGCAGAATTTGCAGTTTTCAGTGCATTTTCCGCTTTTTCCGTTGATTATGCTGCAAAGGTCAACGTGTTTGCCGCAAAGTGTACGCCGTATCTTATCAGCGCCTGAACAAAGATTATCGAGGTCTGCTTCAAGGAAAAATCCGAAGTCATCTCCCCTTTTAAGACGTTTTCCTGAGATTATCTCATCTGCAAGTTTAATTATATCGCTCATAATACAAATCATGCCTCACTTTTATTATATCTCCTGAACACCGGCAGTACCCTCTTTCCGAGCACCGATGTGAATACACAAAGAAGTATGTCTCCCGGAAGCGGTAAAAACAGACAGCTCATTAGAAGTGCTTTTGTCTCGATATTCTTTCCGAGCCAGAATTTGCTTATCGCCCAGTAGTAGACAACTCCGATAAAGAATACTATAGCCAGTCCGGTAAGACATCCTGTCAGCATACGCTTCATAGTCGGCTCTCCGCCGTGGGTTATAGTACCTGTAACGAAAGTTCCTATGACAAATCCTATAAGGTAGCCGAAAGTAGGCTGCAAAACGTAGCTTATGCCGCCTCCGCCTGTAAATACCGGCACACCTGCAAGTCCAAGCAATATGTACACCAGTACGGATATAGCACCATTTCTTCCGCCGAGAAGCACTCCTGCAAGGGTAGTGAACAGTATTTGCAGCGTTATCGGACATATCGGCATTGGTATTCGCATAAATGCTCCGGCAGCAATAAGAGCCGAAAACATTGCAATAAGTATCATGTCCCGTGTTTTCATAAAATATCTCCTCCCAAATTAGTTCACAGATATTATAGCACCTTATTTTTTATTTGTCAACCCCTTTCTTTATATTTAGTTGACATTACACTATGTACTATTTGTTAAATTTCATAAAAGGGATTGAATTTTTAAAACATATATGTTATAATATGATAAATTCTAATAACTTGTATTGGAGGTATTGACATGAAAGAATTTTTAACTACTTACTGTCCGTTCATTATCGTCTTTATTGTGACAGTTGAATTTCTCTCTACTTTCTTTATGGGCTACGACTACATCAGCAAAAAACAGCGCATCTCTCTGCTTGTAACATTTATCGGTGTCGGATTATGCTTGGATGCTATAGTTATAATTATCGGCGGATTTCTGCCGGAAAATATACTCTCGATACTCAGCCGTATACGATTTGTGAGCCACGGTCTGCTTACTCCGCTGAATCTTGCCATATGTGGTTATGCACTCGGCTGGCAGAACGAAACTAAAATGAAGATAGTATGGATAATCACCGGACTTCTCTCCGCTGCCGGAGTTGCTGCCGGAATACTGCGTGTTCTCGAAACAAAGGAATTTGGCGACATAATACGTCAGGTATCATCTGACAGCAGTCCGGCATGGACTGACATCGTAAACAATGTTATATCCTTCGGCACGATACTTCCGCTTGTAATAACCGGCGTTATAGTTACTATCAAGCAGAAATCTCCGAGTATACTCCTTGCAGGCATTCTTATGTTTGCATTTGCAGCCATAGGTCCGGCTACTAAAAATATGGACCTGAGCTTCTTCTACAGCAT
>DEBW01000176.1:20215-21699 GCA_002348905.1 Ruminococcus flavefaciens
TATAATATATACTTTTCCTTTATCCCTTGATAAATTACTTTGCTCCCTTACGGAGAAGAACAGCAGTTATAGTTTTGAACATAAGCTTTACGTCAAGTGCAGCACTTCTGCTCTTGATGTAGCGCACATCGCTCTCAACCCACTTATCGAACTCCATATCGCTTCTGCCCTCAGTCTGACATATACATGAAAGACCGCCTTTTACAAGAAGCCTGTCCATCTGAGCAGGAGTATACAACACAACTTCTCTCGGCAGAGGCGGACGAGGCCCAATTATGGACATATCGCCCTTTACAACGTTCCAGAGCTGAGGAAGCTCGTCAATAGATGTTTTACGTATGAATTTGCCGATACGTGTTATTCTTGGATCGTCATCGCTCTTGAAAGCAAGACCGTCGCTCTGATTCTCCTTCTGCACCTCAGCAAATCTTGCCTCAGCGTCCATACACATAGAACGGAACTTGTACATCTTGAACGGTCTTCCGTCCTCGGTAAGACGTACCTGTGAAAATATCGGATTCCCCTTATCGTCTATGTAGATGATAGCAGCAACCACTCCAAGCGGAACAGCCAGCACAGCTAAAGCTCCTCCTGCCAGCACGATATCCCCGAGACGTTTGATGAACTTGTACGCCTTTCCGCCGTTAGGCACTATCTTACTATGCTTCAAAGTCTCATGTACGCCTCTGTGCAAAAGTCCTATAGCACGTTTATCAAATTCAAGTATCGGATACTCTGTAACACCAGTAGTCTTATCGGTGGAATTTTTCATCTGTTCAAGCGTAACATTGGTAATATCTTCTTCAGTAACAAGACGTTTATTCGCCACTACTCCGGCACCTCCTAATAAAAAATATAATGATCTTCACAGCGGACGAACTGATATTTTATCAGCCAAACTTACGATTCTCTGCTGCTGAAAAAATATTTTCCGCTTTCCATATTTTAACAAAGCTGTAATTTTTTAATCTTTTAAAATATCTTTTTAAACTTTACATTCTAATTATACTATTTACGCTCCAAAAAAGCAAGTGGAAAATACAGGTATCGGCAATAATATGAGCATTTTTCTCAATATAACCAAATTCCTATGTGAAAAATTATTGATTATGCTCAATACTATCACCTGCTTTTTTCTTTTCAAGATAGCCTTTGTTGAAATCTTCCGGCTTTGTGAATGTAGGAATCATCTTATGCAGCTGTTCAACAACGCCGGAAGCGTCATTATCTTCTGCTGCTGAACAAAGAACATTGAGTTCAGAAATAAAATTCTCCTGATCTATCTCTATCTGTTTTCCGATAAATATCAGCTTATTATCCGTTTTTTGCAGTCCTTCTTCATTCATGAGAAGCTCCTCAACGAGTTTCTCGCCCGGACGCAGACCTGTGAATACTATCTTCACATCTTTATACGGCGTTTTTCCGTACATACGGATAAGATTCTCGGCAAGAGACACTATCTTTACAGGCTGTCCCATATCAAG
>DEBW01000141.1:0-9856 GCA_002348905.1 Ruminococcus flavefaciens
GCAGGGAACGCAGTCCCCTGCACCCCGAATATAATGTGACTTTTTCGTGTGTTTTAGTATCTTTACTTATCAAACTAATACAAAAAATATACAAAAACTATTGACGAATCGTTAGCTGTAGTGCTATAATATTCCTGACGGTCGATGACCGAAACGTTTTACCTGTTGGAACATTACAGGATATTTAAGGAGGCATATGTATGACACCAATCAAAAAGTATGCGGCTGAGTTCATCGGTACTTTTGTACTTGTACTTCTCGGCTGCGGAACAGCGATGCTGGTCGGCTGTGATGCTGCAAACGGCGGAGGATATATCCTTACTGCGCTTGCATTCGGACTTGTTATAGTCGGCATGGCTTACTGCATCGGCAACATCTCAGGCTGCCATATAAATCCGGCAGTATCACTTGCGGTACTCATGACAGGCGGTATGACAGGTACAGATTTCTGCGGCTATGTTGTCGCTCAGACTCTCGGAGCTATCACTGGCTCAGCGGTGCTTAAAGCGATATTCTCACTTGGCGCTGTATCTGATATGACCGGCGGACTTGGTTCAAACGGTCTTGGAAGTCTCGCAGACGGCGCAGGTCAGATAACAGGGGAGAGCATTTTTGCAGGACTTCTCGTTGAGTTCCTTCTCACATTCATATTTGTTATGACTATCCTCGGCGTAACTTCAAAGAAGTTCAAGCACGGTTCATTCGGCGGACTTATCATCGGTCTTACACTTACACTTGTACATATCTTCGGCATCGGTCTTACAGGTACATCTGTAAACCCGGCAAGAAGCATAGGCCCTGCATTATTTGCAGGCGGAGATGCATTGAAGTACCTCTGGGTATTTATAGTAGCTCCTCTCGCAGGTTCAGCCTGTGCAGCACTTATCTATAAGTGGTTCGAGTCTGACGTACCTGAGGAAAAGCCTGAGATAGCAGTAAAAGAGACTGTAAACAAGCCATACGCAGGCAATAAGAAAAAGAAGAAAAAGTAAGAATAAACTTCAATGCCATAGTGCTTCTGATTTTTCAGAAATGCTATGGCATTTTTGTTGACAAAATCTGCGGAATGATTTATAATGTAATTACTGTGTTTAAACAGGATTATTATTATGTTAAAGGTGAAAATATGAACAACGATACCGAAAAAGAAATTATCTACGAATTTGATGCAGTTACACCTAAATCGGCATATACCAAGATACTTTACGGAAAAATATCAAGAAAATTCAGGATACCGCTTATCGTTTTTCAGGTCATAAGCGATGCTGAGATTATAGTAATGTTTCTTTTAAGCAGGACATATTTAAAGTATTTTTGGATCTTAATGGCGATATTTTTGCTTTTTACATATTATGTGCGATTTTCTGTTTTCCGTGCAAGGCGGAAAAACTATAAAAAGATCCATGAAGCCAATGAGGACTGCTATACTTACACCTTTTATGATGACAGCTTAAAAATAAAGAATACGTCACTTGAAGCGGTGCTGAAATACTCCGATGCGGAATATCATGCTGAGGATAAAAAAAGAATTATAATAGTTTTCCCGTTCAACAGATCAATAAGCCTTGAAAAAGAGCTTTACAGCGATGAACAGCTTGATTTCTTCCGGAGCATAGTTCCTGAGCAGAAGCAGAAAAAATTTGAAAAGAAAACGCTGATAAGATTTATAATCAAGACTTTGATTAATATTAGTATTTCAGTCGTTTTGGCTGTATCAATTTTCAAACTTGTTAAACTGAATGCTGAGATAAAAGCTGAATCTTACCATTCACAGTATACTAACACCACATTTGAATCCTTTGAAGGTTGCATGAACTACGGTCGTATAAGAGATGTGGTCATAATAAAGGATAAGTATATCGAGTATACATATATCGGTAAAGAAAAAGAAACAAGATATTCCACAAAATGTCCTGACGGCAAGCTTGACGAACTTAAAGAAAAAATGGACAAATTAGATGTTGAATGGCGAAATAAGGAGGAATAACAATGAACAAAAAAGATGAATCATCCGGCATGACACTTGGAATGTGTCTGGGAATGGCTTTAGGCATAGTCATTGGTTCTGTATGCGATAATATGGGCTTATGGCTGTCGATAGGCTTAGCAGTCGGCTTGGGCGTTGGTTGTGCTTTTGACTACAGTCAGAAAGACGAAACCGACAGCAAGAACAATGACAACAGCAAAGACAAGAAATAATAAAAAGACCGGCTCAGGTAATAGAATCTGAGCCGGTTATTTTATTTTTTGATATATATTTAACAAATAAGTATGCTTTAAGCCATTATCAGGTTATAGAAGAAATTGTGCTGAAGCTCGTTCATGATAACGTGAACAGGCTTTATCTGATTGGCTGATACGCCTTTGTTACGCATCATATCACGGTAGAGTATAGATGAATGAGGCTTGAGCCAGTGTGCGATCGGTTTACTGAGCTTCTGCATATCAATGAGTATTCCGAATACTTCATTTACAGTACACATATGCTTGTAAATGCACTCAGATAATTCGTCAGTGCTTACTTTGACATTCTGATTTGCAGGTTCAATAAGGAAATCGTATGCCATTTCGTCATAATTGGTATAAACTGAGAAGTCAGTCATATCAACACCAAGCTCGTCCATAGCGCCTTCAACGGCTGATTCAAGAGCGATCTCGGTAGTTTTTTCACCCATCATATTAAGAGTGCGATTAACTCTGTACATGAATCTGATGAGCGGAGTTTTACCACGGAATCCGGTAACGATAATGGCATCGTTAGTGCGGTAGCGGTAGAATCCGCAGAGATTAGTTACGATAAGCTCATACACTTTGCCGATCTCAACACTGTCCATAGTAACGATCTTTGACATATCGTTTTCGGCTTCGATAGGCAGAAATTCAAAGAATGCGCTCTGAGGAGCGATAATGCCGTCCTCGGTGTCAATACCGCTTGGTATAGACCAGAGACCTTCGGAAGCGGTAACACCTGAATAGATGTTTTTAAGGCATCCGCCGGTATACTTTGTCTTGATTATCTTGTCGTAGATAGCGAAGCTGTTTCCGCCGACACCGGTTATGTACTGCATATTCGGCCATACAAGAGGTACCCAGCAGAGTTCAGGGCCGTTTTTGAATATTTCTCTTAATTCGGCAGCTCTTTCAGGCATAGGCTTTATCTTCTTCATAAGGCTTTCCTTAACGCTGTCTTGCAGACCTGATTTATCGCATATAGTGCCCTTTTCGATGTCGTCGATAAGCATTTTGTAGTTATTGTCGATGTACTTGAAGTAAACAACAACGAGGCTGTAGAAAGCTGAGATTATACCTGTAAGTCCTTTATCCATAAGTGCAAAGCGAGCGTGGATATACTTAGTATCCGTGCCGCTCTCAGGGATAGTAGCTTCAACAGGAGAGCTGAAAAGTTTTTCCATCATAGCGCCGAGAGTTTCTTTTCCGCCTCTGATAAAGTCAGCCATAACAGAAGAGGCGCTTCCGACGGTTATACCGGAAGGGAGTACGCTGTGAGTACCCTCAGCGGTACAGAAAGCCCTGCCTTCCATCCAGCTTGAGTCAAGAAGTTCTGATTTAAGACCATCAAGGTACATTTTGTTGTACTTTACAAATACCTCGTTCTGTTTCTGCGTCATAGGTATTTTTTTTTGCTTGCCGATAGTACCTGATGTTACATTCATGTGCTTGCATGGATAAGCAGTAAGTACATTCTGTTCTCCATTGCACATTTTCGTGATATCATCGGCAATGTCATCATACATTATCACTGGAACTTGCTTCTGATACTCTTCGATAGAAGTTATATCTGCGAATCCGTATTTTTTTCCGTATTCGGTGTCCTTGTTGTCATGGAGTATCTGGAAGAGCAAAGAATTATTCAGTTCAGGTCCGTTAGCGAATTCTTCATTGATTTGTTCGTAGACTTTTTTTCCTGTTTGGGAATCATTAAGGTTTGACTGATAATAAATACTATGTTTCATTTGATGAACCTCCTCTTCGTAATGTAAGTGATGAAATGAATGTTACGTCTATACAAGAAGCGAGCAGATGTATCACAACTATTAATTTTATACCATATTTAAATTGAAAAGTCAAGCGAGTTGAATAAATTCTCCATTTTGGAACAAAATTAAAGTTAGTTAATGTGCAACTCACACAAATGTGAACGTTGAAAGTTCTACGAAAAGTAAAACGGACACAGCGTGTGCGTCCGTCAATTTTAAGTGATTATGGTAAAATTATTACTCTTTACAGCATACGACGGTAACAGACATATACCCTTCATCAACGTCTGCAAAAATATCTCCGCCCATACCGTGCATGAGTTTCCGGCAGATAAAAAGACCAAGACCGCTTCCCTCTTTTCCGTTTGTGTTTGAGCCACGCCAGAAGCTGTCGAAAATGTGAGGTATCTCGCTGTCATTGAGAGTACATCCGCTGTTCTTTATCGTGACAAGACGGCAGTCCTCCTCATCGGAAAAAGAGACTGATATACTTCTGCCGTCACCGTATTTCACGGCATTCTCCATTATATTCTGAAGCACCTCTGTAAGTCTGTCGGGATCTCCTTTGAGCATACAGTTGGTGTGCTTTTCGATTTTAAAATCAGTTCCGGCAGTTTTAAGGCGTACTTTAGCCGGCATACCGTTCTCATCTTGAATTTCCTGCCATCGGCGAACCAAGTATGGCATCCTTGACTATTCCGCCGTATTCAAGCTCGATCTTTTCTCCGCAAAGCTCAAATGTGAGCCTGTCACCTTCTTTCATGCCTCCTGAACGTGACATCGCACTCGTTACAAGAACTTTTCCCTTTGGTACGTCCCTGACAGGTTCGTTGTTCTCATCAAAAAGCGTAAGCCCATTTTCACTGACTGTCTGCAAAAGTCCGATATTAGCAAAGAAATCAACCTTCTCGCCGTTGAACTTAAATGCGTCCGAAGATATCGTCAGTACGATATCCTCTCTGTAACCGCTCACATCTGCCGACCTGTCAAGCTTTTCCGAGAAGCTTTCACCGCTCTCAGGCTGTCCGAGAAGTACGATGTGATCTCCTGCGCCTGCGGCATCAAGAAATCTGTCAACTCCGCCTGCTATTGATATGATGTTGTTCGCTCCTGATGAAAAAAACATTGACGACAGTATCACAAACAGCAGTATTATACAGTTCATCGTCTTTTTCCTTTTGATGTCCTTTTTGAGTATACTGAAAAACATTTTGCATCCTCCCTTTCGTTGTTCTTATCTTATCATGAAAATTATTAAAAAATCCTTAAATAGGGATGTGGGGATACAGCTCATACGCCGTATTCTCAAAGGTCGGAGCAAAGCGTGAGGGTAAGGTCACGGCTGAGGAGAGAACAGAGCTGCTTTCACGAAATGCTGTAGATGTTCACAATTCATCTGTTGACAAATCCGGTGGAAGTGGTATAATTGAGAGCAAGAAGAAGTCAAATTTCGTTCCTGCCAAAACTAAACAGGAGGCTAAGGAGGTACTCGACAATGGCATTATGTGATTCTTGCTTGCATTATAACAAGAAGTTTGACGAATTAGACCAAATGTTTGATGATGTTGTAATCGAGACAGATAATGATAAGCGGCAAAAGCACTTCTGCCCCATGTATGATGACCACATACCGAATGACATTTATTATGATAATGCAGACTGTGAGTTTTATATGAACAAGAACCGCCCATAACAAGGCGGTTTTCTTATACCCATTTGAAGGAGGTGAGGACACTTGCACACTCTGAGAAGATATTCGTCAAAATATACGGGTAATTGACAAAAAAGAATACCCATGCTATAATATGAGCACGGGTACTGCATAACGGTAGGCGGTTTCATTCTTCCCTCGGAGACGGGGGTGAGTTAAGATGACGATACTTGAAATATTAACACTTTTATTAGTTATTATTGAAATTATTAAACTTAACGATAATAAAAAGAAATAACCGCCCCACTACCACATTGGACGGTTATTCTTTATAACTTACCATGAGGGGAAACCGCTTATCGCAGTACCCTTTATTTATATTATATCACAATTTTATAAAAAGTCAAGCACCGCTGAGGTGCATTTTTTATGCTTGTATTCGTCAGAATTTTCGGGTAATTGACAAAATAATGTTCTCTGTGGTATAATGTTACAGAGAGCATTGCATAAAGCGGCAAGGCGGTTCTATTCTTTCCTCGGAAACGAGGTGGGTAGCTATGTCTATAATGGAATTACTTACTTTATTACTTGTAATAGTTGCAATAATAGATATATGCACAAGAAAAAAGAAATAGCCGCCCAACGTCCAATAAGGCAGCTATTTCTGATAGTTTGACTTTGAGGAAGAACCGCTGAGTCGTAAGACTTGCAGTGCTCTCTTTGTTTGTATTATAACATCAATAAAAAAAAATGTCAAGCACCTTTCAAGGTGCATTTTTATGCTTAGGTCACGGCTGAGGAGAGAACAGAGCTTCTTTCACGGAATACTGCGGATATTCATAAAACGGCTATTGACAAATCTCAGGATAGTGGTATAATTGAGAGCAAGAAGAAGTCAAATTTCGTTCCTGCCAAAACTAAACAGGAGGCTGTTGAATACGCTCGTAAGTTTGCTGTAAATGTTGATTATGACAAGCTATCTCTTGAAAATGCCAATATCATAAACGAGACTTTAGACGAGCTTACGGCTAAGTATCCTACTAAAAAGCTTGAAACGATAAAGCCTGGTAAAGGCGGAGCGATGTCGGGTAAACATAATCAATTAACTTATAATAAACAGTATCTTGGCGAAGCTCTTAAAAATGAACAAGCAGCATTTCTACAAAAACAAGAAGCTGCTAAACGTTCAATCGAAGAAATAAAAGAACGATATAAAACGAAAGCAAAAATGCCTTTTAGTGCTGAACTTGAAATTAAAAAGCATGAAGAGGTTCTGAAATACAAAAGGCATGGCGTTCATTCATCATATGAACAACATCTTAAAGTTGTAACAACACATGAATACGGGCATATAATAGCTGACCAGTATTTTGGTCAGATGAATAAAGACCGTGCAAATATCAATTATTTGACTAACTGGCGACTTGAAGGTGTTTCACGAAAATGGGAACAGGCATTTGAAAAGGCAAAAACTACAGGTGACATATATGATTTGTCACAATATAGCAGTAAAAGCGTATATGAATTTTTTGCTGAATCATTTGCGGCGAGAGAAATGGGTGAAAAGCTCCCTGATTATGTTGAGAAGCTTATGAAGGAGGTGCTCGACAATGGCATTATGTGATTCTTGCTTGCATTATAACAAGAAGTTTGACGAATTAGACCAAATGTTTGATGATGTTGTAATCGAGACAGATAATGATAAGCGGCAAAAGCACTTCTGCCCCATGTATGATGACCACATACCGAATGACATTTATTATGATAATGCAGACTGTGAGTTTTATATGAACAAGAACCGCCCATAACAAGGCAGTTTTCTTATGCCCACTTTGAAGGAGGCAATGGTTATGCCAAATGAGTATTTATTTTCCAAAGATGAAGAACATCCCGACAATACTATATGGGAAGTGGAGGAAGTCGGTGTGATAGGTAAGCTTCTTTTCAGCTTTGACAGAAAGAAAATCTATAACCTTTGGAAAGACTATCCGCATAACTTCACTCCCGAAGAAAAAGCGATATTTGATAAAGAATATCCTTACTGGGCTGAGTTTTTCAAAGACCGCCCATATTCTCCTAATAATAACTAAACCGCCCATTATAGGAAATAGATGATGCTTGTATAGGTGAATTAGGAACAATGACTTATCGTAATCCTGATGAGTTAATTGCACAAAGTTTTGGCAATTACTACTACGGCAAAAATAAATCAAGAGTTGCTAATGCAATAGTTGAGTATTTTAAGAGGGAGTTGAGAATATATGACGTATTGTGATTCTTATAGAGGTAAACGAAGGTTCCCTTATGCATCAGGGTATTACATGGTTTTCCCTGCTGGGTTTAAAAGAGATGTTGGTAAAGGTTCTATTCACGAAACAAAGGATTACATCATATACTTTAAACCTGATACTCCTGAAGATATTAAACAGCGTCTTATTAAGGAATATGCTGATTATTTTGCAAAGCATGGATTTGATGACTAAACCGTCCATAACAAGGCGGTTTTCTTATGCCCACTTTGAAGAAAGCGATAGCACCGCATATTTGAAGAGTATGGAGGACAAAAACAGTCAAGGATATTATTTATTTGTGGCGAATAGAAAAATAATATCGCAGAAATAGCGTTGACATTTGCGGAAATATGCTGTAAAATAGATATAAAATATCATTTGAGAGGGATGACCTTATGAAATTTATAAAACGATTATCGGCTCTTGCCGTAGGAGCTGTAACAGCGTTGTCAGCCTCAGCGCTTCCGGCATTTGCAGCAGCAACACCTGATAAGACCGATTATTATGAGACTGAGAACAACTGGGCGAAGCTCCTGCAGTATACATTATATTTTTACGATGCGAATATGTGCGGTACAGACGTTGAGGAGAACAATCTGCTGTCATGGCGTGGAAACTGTCATGTATACGATTCCAAAGTGCCGATGCAGAAGATAGACGACAACCACAACGGCACAAATCTGCCTGAGGCTTTCATGAAGAAGTACAAGGACATACTTGATCCTGACAATGACGGATATATCGACGTATCCGGCGGTTTTCACGATGCAGGCGACCATGTGAAGTTCGGACTTCCTGAGGCTTATGCAGCGTCAGTGGTATCATGGGGATACTATGAATTCCGTGATGCATACAAGGAGACAGGTCAGGACGCTCACGTTGAGACGATATGCCGTTATTTCTGTGATTACTTTATGAGAAGCACATTCCGTGACGAAAAGGGAGATGTTGTAGCATTCTGTTATCAGGTAGGCGACGGAAGTGTTGACCATTCGTACTGGCAGTCACCGGAGATAGATGCCATGGGAAGACCGGCATTCTTTGCTACATCTGACCTTCCTACAACAGATGACGTATCTGAAAGTGCAGCTGCACTTGCGATAAACTATTACAATTTCAAGGACACTGATCCTGAGTACGCNNGCAGATAAGTGTCTTGATTACGCAAAGGCGCTCTTTGATTTTGCGAACAAGAACGACAAAGCTGTAGGCCCTCCAGGAGAAGGACCTATGAGTTTCTATACTTCAAGTAAATGGGAAGACGATTTCTGTTTTGCAGCAGGCTGGCTGTATCTCATTACCCGTGACCACGATTATCTTGAAGCCTGCGAGCCGTATATCGACTACTATGCGCCTCCGGGATATGTTCTCTGCTGGAATGATATGTGGAACGGCGTAGGTATCGTTTTCGGACGCATACAGGACATATACCCTGATGTATGCGAGGAGACCCGTGCAGCTATCGGCAGAGGTCCTTATGAGAAGCTTGATTTCTGGGAAATGGAAGCAAAGGCGCTGAATACAGTCATGTTTGAAAAGAAAAAGAACATGACACCGGCAGGTTATTTCCACCTTGATACATGGGGAAGTGCAAGATATAATACTGCTGTACAGTTCACAGCACTTGTTTACGACAAGTACCAGAAGGGCAAAGACCTCTATAACCCGAAGAATCCTGACTATACCTTTACAGAGTGGTCACTCGGACAAATGGAGTACATCATAGGCGATAATCCGCTTGGACGAAGCTATGTTGTAGGATACGGCGAAAATTCCGTAAAGTATCCTCACCACCGTGCAGCTTCCGGACTTACGAAATGTGAAGATCCAGCCGAGCATAAACACGTACTCTACGGCGCTCTTGCCGGAGGCCCTGATGAAAATGATAAGCATAACGACATCACAAAGGACTGGAT
>DEBW01000141.1:9923-10805 GCA_002348905.1 Ruminococcus flavefaciens
TGCTGCCGGACTTTACCTTTATAAGAACGACAAGACCATGAAGCCGGAAGAGAACTTCCCACCGGCAGAAAAAGTTGATGATACAGAGCTTTTCTCAGGTGACGACTTCTATGTTACAGGTTACTGCTCAGAAGCTCCGGAGGCAACAGGTTCAGGCGTAACAAAGCTCACATTCTTTGTTAACACAGATTCTCTCGAACCGCATGACGATATCTCTATCCGTTATTATTTCAGCATAGAGGAATTTGAGAACAAGGAAATTCCGGGCAGCTTCGTGCTTCAGAAAACTTACGATCAGGTAGAGACAGAGGTTGCGGACAAGTCAGCGACAATATCAAAGCCGATACACTATAAAGATGATATCTACTACGTTGAGATCTCATGGGAAGGCTACGCTATAGCAAACTCGAATAAAAAGTACCAGTTCATCATAGGCAACTACTATCCTGAAAAGTGGGACTCCTCCAACGACTGGAGCAGAAAGGGTATGATAGACCTTACTGAGGCAGGGGAGGACTATGATAATATCGTAGGCGGAGTTGAATTTGCAAAGCGCTGCGACAATGTATGTGTATACGCTGACGGCAAGCTTATAGGCGGTACTGAGCCTGACGGCACAAAGCCTGCAAAGGTGTACAAGGTATCACAGCTTGTAAGACTCAGCCAGATGCTTCTTGGAAAGTCTCCGTTCAGCAGCAAGGAAGCAGCCGAACAGTTCGACTTCAACAACGACAAAAACGTTGATACTTATGACCTTGTTGTACTGAGAAAGCTTGTAGTTTCACAGCCTAAATAATTATGAAGCCGCAGATATTTTCTGCGGCTTTCAGTTTGTCAATAAGCATGATATTTACAACAGAATCAGCGGACGACCAATGGTCG
>DEBW01000141.1:10900-15054 GCA_002348905.1 Ruminococcus flavefaciens
GGGACGGCGATTCGCCGTCCGTGATGCTGTTATTTACGTTACGTGACAAATTTCCAAAAAAATTTTTATATCCATGTCCGAAAGTAAAGATACCTGTCGAGTGTAGTAAGTGAAGATCTTCAAAAGGAGTGAAAAGTATGACAGACATAGAACTGCGTTCCCTTATGGAGCAGTCTGCTGATATAGGACAGCGAGCGCTGTTCGATGAATACTGCGGATATGTCTATGCAGTTTGTGCCAATAAGCTTAAAAATGTAGGTACTAAAGAGGACATAGATGAATGTGTCAGTGATGCATTTGCGGCTATATTCCGTTACTTTGATAAACCGTCTGACAGAAACGGCGATATTAAGGGCATAATCGGTACTATAACAAAGAGGACTGCTATTGACGCTTACAGGCGGCTGTCGAAAAAGTTCGGCTCTACAGTTTCGATAGACGATGAGCTTTCAGCTGCTATGCATTCGCCTCACAGAGTTGACGAAGAAGCTGAACGTGCAGCGGTGCGTGAAATAGTTCTTGACTGCGTTGACCGACTGGGAGAACCGGATTCTTCTATCATAACTTTCCACTACTTTTACGGTAAAACATCAAAACAGATCGCTTCACTTATCAGCCTCAGCGATTCGGCAGTACAAAAACGTATAAGCCGTGCAAGAGAAAAGCTGAGAAAGCTGCTGGGCGAAGCAGGTATCACTGAGGAGGGCTGAAAATGAAAATGGAAGATTTTTTCAATAACACAGACGAGTCTACAGCAAACAGAATAGCTGAAAAGTATCCTGTCCTCAGCGACGATGAGAAAGAGAGGCTTTTCGCTATGAGTAAAAGAAAGTATAATATAAACAAGACAGAGCATACAAACGTAAATGAGGTATCAGGCGTTGAAAAGTACAGCAGACCTAAGTGGTACAAGGCTGTAAGTATTGCGGCTGCGGCAGTTTTAGCAGTCGGCGGAATAGGCGGAGGTATGGCTCTTATCAGCAGAAACGGTCAGGTCACGGTATCAAGTTCACAGGTAAGCGAGGGAAGCGTTGAAGCTTCTGAAACTGAGGAGACTACAGAGGCGGCTGTAGAAGAAGCAACTGAACCTTTAATGTCAGAAGATGAGTACAAGGCTATTGCAGCCGAACTTACGGACAATTTCCTTGAAATCTCAAATATTATACAATATTCTGATATATCCGTTGATATGAACGACTGCCTTTCATACTATATCTATAACAGTGAAACTCAGGAGTGGACTGAAGATTATTCATTCTATGTAAATTACTATCGTGTAACTGACGAGCGCTTCAAGAACTTTGACGATATCTATAACACATATAAAAAATACGTTTCGGCTGCAAACTGTAAAGAAAGCTATAAAGATGTTGTAATGCTCGATAACGAGAGCGGTTTTGTAGGAAATCTTCTCGGTGATGTAAGCGAATATCCGTCAGGCAGCAGTATTGATGTAGCTCAATTCAGAGAAGCTGGCTATAACCGCATCGGTTACAGCAATTATATAATGTACAATGGCGCACTTTATTCAAGATGTTTCGCAAACGAAAGTGCTCATAAATCAAAATTCTCAACTGAACCAAAGGTCTATGACCTTAAAGCCGACAGCTTCACTATAAGCAGATACATTCTTATGCCATACGCTAAAGAATACTGGAAATACGGCGAAGAACGCATATACAATGTTGTTCTTGAAGACGGCGAGTGGAAGATAGACTCAATAGATACAGGTCTACAGGTCGAATACAGTGCTGCTGTGGCTATACAGTGCTATTTTGAGCATAAAGAAGAATACAACGATGTTGATATTATGAATAATAATGATATCAATGCAGAGATCACTGAATTTGACGAGAATACTAAAAAGTCAAAGGTCCACGCTGTTCTCAAAGATATTAACGGCAATGATGCTGTTGAAATAACTGCTGATATAGACGTTGAAGAATTTGAGGTAATAGATGCAGAAGTTACAAGACTTAATGAGCGTGACGAGAGCCTTAAACGTCCGGATGTTTTATGGAGAGAAAACTACCTCGACAAAATGGCAAGAGCAGTCGTAAAATACATCGAAAGCAATGACCAGTACAAGGATATGAACCTCGACCTTGATATCGAACATATCTATACTAAGGTGTACGAATCCGATGATAATGCCGGAACCTGCACTGGTCATGCTATGGTCAACGGTCTCAACGGCAGCAGCGGTCTTGACTGGTATGTTGCTGTAGACCTCAACACTGAAACAGTTACCTCATGCCAGAACCATAATGAGGTATACGGAGAAGAATAATATATGTTTCCACAAGCGGCACTGAAATATGTGCCGCTGTTTTTTGTTGCCGATTTTTTGAAAAAAACGAAATTTTTTAATGAAAATGCTTGACAAGTATATGTTTTGGTGGTATAATATATCTTGTTAAGCCGCTGTGGTGGAATTGGCAGACACAAGGGACTTAAAATCCCTCGGTAGCAATATCGTACCGGTTCAAGTCCGGTCAGCGGCACCAAAAAAAGGAATGTTGTATCTGCAACATTCCTTTTTTGTTTTTATGCGAAAATACTGCGATTATACGTTGTTAATGATAAATAAACAGGCTCACCGTGCGGTGAGCCTGATGTTGTGTTGGGTGGTTGTGTTAAGGAATTTGTTTTAACGATTTTAAAAAGCTTGAAATTATGTAGCTTGGTTACAAGCTTTTCAAACGTTTGTTTTTACACATAAGTTATAGAATTGCTTGGCTTGAAAGTCTTCTTGGTATTACTAATTATATATTTCCTTATCTCGTTCTACGCAAAGTACCACTATCAACAAGTTTTCCGATTGAAGTAAAGAGCTTGTACTGAACTCCTCCACCAGGATTTTTAAATCCAGGAGCAGCTAGTCCTTTATCGCATGTAAATGGTTTATTTACTGAATATTCATGGTATTCCTGACTATCTTCAAAATAAGGAAGTGAAAGTTTTTGGTAAGGTGTTCCGATATCAGTAACGAAGGTTCCATACTCATTTCCATATCTAGCAATTCTTTTTCCTTTTTTTAAAGTGAAATTTTGTCGTGTACCATCAAGAAAACCATCATTCGTAAGACCACTCCAATTTATTAGAGTTTCTCCTCTATCGTTTTTTAGCGGTCTTCCCTTTCGATCCGTTCCTTTAGCAAATGAGTATTCAAGAATTTCAGGTACTTCATCTCGATATAGTTTTTCTCCACTAATATTAATTTTTTTAAGTGGAACACTTCCTTTCCGTGGTTGTGGCAGTTTCCGTGCTTCTGCTTCTGCTAGTCGTGCTGCTTTTGCTGCGGCGTTTTCCTGTTTCTTTTCTTTTGCCAGTCTCCGTGCTTTTGCTTCTGCCTGTTTCCGTGCTTTTTTCCGTATCCGTGCTTGTTCTTTTCTTTCTTCTTTTTCTCCTGCTACTCTCTTTTGATCTATTATTTGATCGTGGCGTTGCTTTCCTTTTCCTTTTCCTCCAAATTGTACTGTCGCACCCTGAGCGCCGTCAGCCGGTTTCCTCTGCACCACCGGTGAAGCAGGCGCAGAAAACACAGAAGCTCTTGCGCCCATTACATCCGCTTCATGCTCCAGTGAGCTGTCAGTATTGACATTTACTCCTTTAAGCTGTGCTGTCGGCGCAACTCTGCCCTGTTTCTGCTGAACAACGTGCCACGCCTCATGTCCGAGATGCTTCTCCTGACCGGGACCTACGTGGATATCCGTTCCCTGCGTGTAGGCGAGTGCTTTCATCTGCGCCGGCTTGGCCGAATTGTAATGCACACGTACATCGTCCATGCTGAAACCTGACATCGCTTCAATGTTCGCTTTGAGCTGTGCCGGAAGATTGCTTTTGCTTTGTTTTTGTGCTGTGAGATCGTTCATTAAGTATCACTCCTTTGTTTAAATTTATTAGTAAATTATAATGGGCAGCGTTTTATTATGCTTGGCGTAATTCATCCTGATAGCGTCTGTGAGATACTTCATTGTCAGAAGACTGCCGTCTGCATACGCCATACAGCAGGCATTTGCGGTGATTTCCTTGATGTTGCTTCCGGTTAGCTCAAACATCTGTGCAAGATAGGGGATATCAATGTCCTTGCGGTATTCAGGCGCAGGAAGGATAGTATTCCAGAGCTGTTCACGCTCACTCTGCGACGGGAA